>JACZST010000111.1 GCA_022574065.1 Acidobacteriota bacterium | reverse complement strand
GGGAATCTTCGCCCGCAAGATCCTGAGACTCACCGGTCCCGGGAACCCACCGGAGGCCGTGGCCGATTTCTTGGCCTTTGCCGAGACTGCGGAACCCGACTTGTTCGACGAGGTCACCGTGTTCTCCAACCCGTACTCGATGATCCCCGACCCGGAGCAGCAACGTTTCCTCGTTTCCGACGGCGCCAGCGGATGGGTGCTGGCCGTGGATCTCGACGGTGGGATCCAGGTGTTCTCCGAGGTGGAGGGCCACGAAGTGTTGACGGGCATTATCCGCGGCCCGGACGGGGCGCCATATGTGACCTCGTTCAGCCAACTCCCACACTCGACCGGGGACGGAGCGCTGCTTCGGCTGCACCCGGATGGCACATTCGATGTTGCGCTCGACGGTCTGACAACGCCCATCGATGTGGCTTTCGACGGTAAAGGCCGCCTGTACGTGCTCGAGTTCCTCGACGGCACCGAGACAGACCATCCGTACCAGGGTAAGACCGGGCGGCTGCTGCGGTTCGCGGCGACGAGCGCCGGATGGCAGGACGGGCAGGTATTGATCGACCGGTTGCCTTTCCCCACGGCCCTTCTGATCGACGCCGAGGACAGAATCTACGTGTCGATCCGCGGCGCATTCAGCTCCCCGGAAAGCGGCGTGGTGGTGCGGTTCGACGACCTGGCCGCGCGGCCACCCGGGCTTCCGCCACTGCAGTTTTGACACGGTCAGCCGAAGGGCATCTCCCTCGCCTGTTCCCTTGGCCGCGACGAGGCGCTCCGGCTCCACGGTGCGCTATGAAGTGCCTCGATCGCTGTGGACCATCACGCCCGAGGAGCCGGCCTGCGTGGGGGCATGACCAGAGCGCAGAGATCTGGCGTCTCGCGCCCCCGTGAGCACGGTGGTGCGATGCTGACATTGGGCGCACCACAACGACCAGAGACACGAGCGAGTTGGTCACGTCTGCCCGGCTGGCAACACCGTGGATCGTCTGCTGCTTCGCCGCGTCAGTACTCAGCGTAAGCGCCTTCGTCGAAACTCGGAAGGTCGAAGCGGGAGGCCCAATCTGTTCCGGTGTCGATGGCGATGTGGGTCAATTCGGCGAACCTCGGTCGAACCACCGACTCGAGCAACCGTTGGCGCTGTTCGACGGGTGCGGTCACGTAATCACCCCACAGAGCCCGCCCCACCACAAAACCCGATGCACCGCCCTCGCAGGCGATGCGAACCTGGTCGCGGAACGACTCGAAGGTACCGCCGCCCGAAAGGAGGGCCCACGGAACGGGACTGGCTTCGTCGAGTTCGGCGCATGCGTCCCTCCAGGAGGAACGATCGTCGTCGGTCGACGTGTCGACAGGGAACTGGAGCTTCAGCACGTCGGGTCCCAGCGAACCGAGCCGGCGTGCAGACTCCGACACGACCGCTCTGCGATCTGATCCATGCTGCGCATTACCGGGCGACGAGGGCCCACCAGCCTCATAGGAAACGGGTTCGAGGAAGAGCGGGATCTCGTATCGAGCGCACTCGGCTACCACCTCCTCGACGAGCCGCTCCTGGTCGGCGGCCACCTGGCTGTCCGGCCGGTACAGCAGCAAGAGCTTGATACCGGACGCGCCGACTCGCGCCGCCTTTTCGACACTCCAGCCCTCGAGAACGGTGGTAACCCGCGCCTGCGGATCGCCCATGTAGCCCACGGCCTCCAATGCGCAGAGGAAGGCGGTATCGCCCCGCAATGCCCGGGCTGCCACCGCCTGGAACGCGGAATATTCGGGATCCAGTAGCACCGCAGACGCCAGATCACCCACACCTTCGACCAGATCGAGCTTCGTGTCCGTCATCGTCCGAGGTGTCACGCCGTCCGGATTGTCCGGCATGAGCACGGCTCGCATCGAGTCGCGGTGGTCGACGGCGAGAATGTTGAACACACCGCCGGTGCTCGACACCTCGCTGAGTCGCCTCACCTTCCCAGCGGAGAGCATCACAAACCCCCGGCTTCACTGGCGAAGGCAAGTGTCTCTTCCTCCGATGGGAATGCCGCAGAGCCACCTTGCCTGGTCACGACGATCGCGCCGCAGGCGTTGGCGAACCTTGCCGCCTCCCACCAGTCCCAGCCCAGAAGCCTGGAGCGGATGAGTCCGGCTGCGAACGAGTCGCCGGCGCCCACCGTGTTCACCACCTCGACGGTGAACCCTGGCACGTCGAGGCGGTCCTGCCCATCGAAGACTGTTGCCCCGCGCGGACCTCGCTTCACGATGGTAACCCGGGCCGCTGCGGAGCCGAGCCCCTTGATCACGTCGTCGAGATCAGCTCGGAGCGGCGCCGGCAGGGTCCCATTTGGAGTGTGGTCCGGCAGGAGCGCTGCGGCGAACTCCTCCTCTGTCCCAATGGCGACATCGAAGTCGGGGAGAACCTCCCTGATGGCAGTTCCGAACGCCCGGGGATCGCCCCACTCCGTCGGTCGCAGATCGAGATCGAGGAACCTCTCGACGTTGGCATCGCGTCCGATCCGGAGCGCCGTCCGTGTCGCCTGCGCACGCGGGCCCCTGCTCAGCGCGTTGCCGGAGATCTGTAGAGCGCGAGCCGAAGGGATAGGGGCCCGTCCGACATCGGTTTCGTCGAGGTAGATGTCGGCAGGGTCCTCTCGGTAGAACGACAGAGGGAAGGTCGATGGCGGCTGCACTCCGATCAGTGCCAGCGACGTCAGCTTCCCCGCCTTGCGCGCGACGAATTCGGTCTCAACGCGCTCGTCACGCAGATACCGG
Organism: Acidobacteriota bacterium; assembly: GCA_022574065.1. GTDB lineage: Bacteria > Actinomycetota > Acidimicrobiia > Spongiisociales > UBA5794 > JACZST01. The sequence goes on along the minus strand of JACZST010000111.1, from coordinate 3,866 downwards.
ATCACGAAGTCGCCAACCGCGTCGTCGCCGACGGCCGTCAACAACACCGCAGACATGCCGAGCCGGCTGACACCGATGGCAATGTTCGCCGGGCTTCCGCCAACCATCGTATCGAAGCCGGTGATCTCTTCGAATGGCGCTCCGACGTCCTGGGAGTAGAGGTCCATGCTGGCCCGGCCGACGGACACGAGATCGAAGCCGGAGAAACTCACGTCGGCACCTCGGCCCGCTCCAGAGCCACGTTCATCCAATAGCCGACGAAGCTACGAACGCACCGATGCACGAGCACGCTCTGGTCCCGATAACCCCCTTGCTCGTGAGTTTTGGTAGCGGATTCGGGAGGCATTGCGTACTCAGAGCCCGACTCTCTGATGCTTCTTCTCCGCCTCCCACTGGGCCCGTGCCACCCTCACCTCTGCGCGATCGCTCACCTCGGGTACGCCGACCTCCCACCAGGCGCCACCCTCGGTCCAGGTGTACGCGTCGACGTCGATGACGATCGCATAACTGCGGTCGGCTGCCTTGGCGCGCTCCCACGCTGCGGGTAGGTCCTCGAGCCGCTCCACCTTCTCCGCTCGGGCCCCCATCGACTCGGCGTGTTTGACGAAGTCGACATGGAAGTAGCGCTCGTGGCGGGAGGTGCGCAGGAGGTTGTTGAACTCGGCTCCCCCGGTGTCCACCTGGAGACGGTTGATGACGGCGTAGCCGCCGTTGTCACAGATGATGAAGATCACTTTGTGTCCGGTCATCACCGTGCTGTAGATGTCCGAGTTCATCATCAGATACGAGCCGTCGCCGACCCACGCGATCACGTCGCCGTCTCCACGGGCCATCTTGGCTCCCCACGCCCCGGCGATCTCGTAGCCCATCGTGGAATAGCCATACTCGGTATCGAACGAGCCGATCGACTTCGATCGCCATCCCATGACCAGCTCACCCGGCAGCCCTCCGGCGGAAGAGAGGCAGTAATCGTCTGGGTCGCAAAGGTCGTTCACCATCTGGATGACCTGCGCATAGGCCGGGGGGCCATCGCTCTGGACGGTTTTCCACGAATCCAGGTAGACATGCCACCGCGCGATGTGGCCTTGGGCGCTCTCGAGCCACGACTGGGGCGCCCGATAGTCGCCGAGGTGGGTGTCCAGGGCTTCGAGGGCCAACTTGGCGTCGCCGATCAACGGTTGTGCGCGGTGCTTGTGCGCGTCCCACCGCGTGGTGTTGATCGCCACGAAGCGGACGTCGGGGTGCTTGAACACGGACCAAGACCCCGTGGTGAAGTCTTGAAGCCTGGTTCCGATCGCCAGCACGACATCTGCGTCACTGGCCACGGCGTTGGCGGCCTCCGACCCGGTGACTCCGATGGGCCCGGCATAGTTCGGATGAGAACTGATCAGCGTCGCCTTACCCGCAACCGTCTCCACGACTGGGATTCCCCGGTCAACAGCGAAGCTGGTGAGAGTGTCGACGGCGCCCGAATAGTGAACCCCACCTCCGGCGATGATCAGCGGCCGCTCCGCACCACCCAGCAACGTTGCAGCAGCCGCCACGTCGCGCGGATCGGGTCCCGGGCGTCGGATGTAGTGGAGGATCGGGTCGAAGAAGGCTGCCGGATAGTCATAGGCCTCAGCCTGGATGTCCTGGGGGAGTGCTATGAACGCCGGTCCCCTGGTGGCGGGGTCGAGCATCACGGCGAGCGCCTGGGGGAGGGATTGCACGATCTGCTCGGGGCGAGTGATGCGATCCCAGTAACGACTCACCGGCCTGAAGGCGTCGGTGACGGTCACCGTCGGATCTCGGAACACCTCGATCTGTTGCAGGACCGGGTCGACGATGCGGTGCTGAAACGTGTCGCCGGAAAACAGGAGCAGCGGGATGCGGTTGGCGTTAGCCACGGCGGCTGCGGTGACCATGTTCGTTGATCCCGGGCCGATCGAGCTGGTTGCGATCATGATCTGCCGGCCGCGCATCGCCTTGCCGAACGCGGTGGCCGCCAGGGCCATCGATTGCTCATTCTGGCCGCGCCATGTCGGCAGCTCGTCCTGGACCGGCTCGAGTGCTTCGGCGAGGCTGGTGACGTTGCCGTGGCCGAAGATGCCGAAGACGCCGGCGAACACCGGAACCTCTGTGCCGTCGATGGACGTGCGCTGCGCCAGCAACCACTTGACGATAGCTTGCGCGGTGGTGAGTCGGATCGTGTCCATGGCTTGCTCAGCTCCTCGATTGCCTATCCCTGCATGACCTGCTCGCTAGCCAGGCGACGCAGAAACTCGACGCTCACCTCGGCATCTGCTTTCGGTCCCGCTCCCGGCTCGGGATCGGCGCTGAGGGCAGCGTCCTGCTCGAGGACGTACCAGCCGGAGAATCCGGACTTCTCCAGCGTGCGAATGACGCCGGCGATGTCGACGTCGCCTGCCCCGAGCGGCACGAACATCCCGTCCATCACTGCCTGTCTGAATGGGACCTCGCCGGAGCGGACCCGGTCTGCCGCAGCCGGTTCGACGTCCTTGAGATGCACATGCGCCACACGATCGGGGGCGAGCTTGGCGATGGCGACCGGGTCGATGCCTCCGAGGTAGGCGTGCCCGGTGTCGAGGCAGAGCGCAACGTCGCTGGTGTCGAGGAGGCGTTCCAGATGGTGCATCCGCTCGATCGCCATGCCCCAATGCTGGTGGAGCGCAGTGACCAGGCCCTGTGTGGCTGCGATTTCTTGAAGTCGGTCCAGATTCTGGTTGAAGATCACCCACTCCTCATCGGTCATCTCCACCGAGGTGTCGTAGCCGTCGTGGTGCGCCGATGGCCCGAGCACCAATGTACTGGACCCTGCGCGAGCGAGCTGGCGGGTTGCGCGCTCGACGTAGGCGAGTTCGTCGTCGATGCGATCGAGCCGATACAGCAGCGCCGGCACGAACCCACCGACGATGGCAAAGTCGTAGACGGAGAGAAAGTCGGTGAGCTCATCGGAGTCGGTCGGGAGGTAGCCGTCGGGGCCGAGCTCGGTGGCGGAGAGCCCAACGTCGGACATCTCTCGCATGACGCGGTCACGGTCCATCAGGTATCCCCAGCCGGGAGAACCATCGACTCCCCATGTGATCGGAGCCCCGGCGATGCGATCTAGGAAGGTCACGTGGTCTCCTCCATCAGTGCTGTCCTTCTCTCTTCGAGTGGACGGCTGCATGCCTCCGGAATGCGGAGGTCCTCGAATGCATCGTGATGGTCGGAAGCGAACAGGCGAGATCCACGACTCTGAGATGGGGGACCGAGCTCGCCGGCTCGTGTACTTCGGCGACCGCTTCGGCTATCGACACCGTGTCGACGGGGAAGCCTCGCTAGGGTCGAGGGGTGGTGTGTGCCGATCCGTCCCGCTCCGATCAAGCCAACCTTCACCCGTCGTTCCTCTTTGAAGGCTGGTCAGCCTAGTGGAACGTTCCAGCTTCACCGTGAGTGGCGTTCGAGAGAAGCACTTGTCGGGCGGACAACCCTCGTTCGATACGATGAGGTCGCATCGATGAAGCCGGAAGATCGCCGCCTATTCCACCGGGCAGGGTCCTTGGCCCTGGACAGCGCCTCTTGCGTCATCACGCCGGACACCGCCGGCTGGACCTACTCGGGGCTAACGATCCTGGACCTGAAGGCCGGCGAGTCATATGTGGTGCCCACCGCAACCACGGAGGTTGCGGTGCTCCCACTCGCCGGGGGATGCAGGGTGGAGGTGGACCACAGATCGTTCGACCTCGCAGGGCGGGTCGGCGTCTTCGGCGAGGTGACCGACTGGGCCTATGTGCCGGTTGCGAGCGATGCCGTGGTGACGGCCACCGGCGACGCCCAGGTCGCGTTGTGCTCCGCCGAGGCAACTCGCCGAATCGAGCCCT
>JACZST010000110.1 GCA_022574065.1 Acidobacteriota bacterium | reverse complement strand
GGTAGCAGTAGATGCCGGTGGTCTCGGTGCCGACGACGCGGATGCCGCGGCGTGCCGTCTCTTCGATGATGTCGGGGTCGAGGCCTTCGCATCGGAGTAGCTCCCGTTTCATGGCCGATCCCCAGGCGTACTTCCCGATCGTGCCATCGCTCCGTACCACCCGGTGGCACGGGATCAGGACCGGGATCGGGTTGCTCCCCAGCGCCGTTCCCACGGCGCGGACCGCACCCGGGTTCCCGATCTCCCTTGCGATCCATCCGTAAGGGCGGATCTCACCAGGAGGGATCTCGGCGCACTTTTCCAGCACCTTGCGCTGGAACTCTCCCAGCGCGTCGAGATCAACGGCGAGCTTGCCAAGCATGCCCGTTTCCAGCGCCCGGTCGAGGTGACCGGCTAGCCGGCGCGGCGGGGCTTCGACGTAATCGGCCGGCCTGGGGTGTTGTGCAACGAAGTCCTCCGGTGATGCGACGATCGCCTGCGGGACGTAGGCGGTGACGCCGGCTCGGCTCCACGAGACGTAGGCCGGTCCGGTGGGGCCGTCGACGAGCGTGAACTCGTCGGCGAGAATCCCCACCGCGTCGAGCACCTCATCGAGCAGGCCATGCGGCGCATTCGTTGCCAGCTGCTCGAGCTTCTGGGTGATGGTGTCATTGGTCATGACGATTCCTCCTCGATGATCTTGCGCAAGGCGGCCAAACCCCTGTGAAGATCGGATCGTGTCGTGCTCTCGGTTCTTCCGGTGATCTCGGCGATCTCGAGGTGCGGCAAGCCAACGACGTGGTGGAGCACAACGGCGGTGCGCTGTGGTGCGCTGACCCGGGATAGCCGTCCCCGCCAGACCTCGAGGTCGGCGGCATCGGCGGCGATGAGACCCGGGTCGCTGTTCGTTACGGCTCGGTCGAGGTCGACTCCGCTCACCTCGGGGCGTCGCGACCGAGTGCGCGCCCTATTACGGCACAAGTTCAACGCGATCGTCCATGTCCAAGTTCGCAACTCCAGGTTCCGAATCCGCTCCTGGTCATAGCCGGTCAGGGCCCGGTACACCCGGACGAAGGTCTCCTGGGTGACGTCCTCGGCATCGTGCCGGTTACGAGTGAGTTGGAGCGCGCCGGAAAAGATGCCGTCTTGCAGCGAACGAACGAGATCGGGAAACGCCGCGTCGATGTCGTCGGCGAGACGCCACTTGATATCTGTGACGGTTGTAGTCATCTCAGAAGATAGAACCCCGCGTCGGTTCGCAGCGTTGCACTCATGCCAGGATCTCGTCGAGGAGGATCACGGTTCTCCGCTCGATCTCGTCGCGGATCCTCCTGACCTCGACGGGTCTCTTTCCCGATGGATCGGGGAGGTCCCAGTCGAGATAGCGGATACCCGCATAGACCGGGCAGACGTCTCCACATCCCATGGTGACGACGACGTCGGCGGTGCGCACCGCGCCGTCGGCCAGCGGCTTCGGAAACTCCTTCGAGATATCGATGTCTAGTTCCCGCATCACCTCGACGACCGTGGGGTCGACCTGGCCTGCCGGGTCAGAACCTGCACTCCGCACCACGATCCGCCCCGCGGCGCGATGGTCGAGGAGCCCGGCAGCCATTTGGGACCGCCCGGCGTTGTGGACACAGACGAACAAGACCTCGGGTTTGGGCACGATCGGCTCCTGATCGGGTAGCGGTACGCTCCCGGCCGGATCGTAGTGAGGCCAAACATGACGGAGACACGTCGAGTACGTAGGGATCACCGCTCGCGATGAGGGTCGACCGCTCCGCTCGCACCGGTGTCCTGCTCGCCCTCTCGGCAGCATTCATGTGGGGGGTTAGCGGTGCCATCGCTGCCGACGCCTTCCGCGAGGTCTCACCGGCGCGGGTTGCAGAGGCGAGGGCACTGTTGACCACTGCCATCCTCGTGCCGGTGGCGTGGTGGCGCGGTTTGCTCAACCCGCGAGGCGGCCTGTGGTGGTTCGCTCTCCTCGGGGCGAACCTCGCTGTGGTCAACGTGACCTTCTACTGGGCGTTGGAGCGTCTAGGGGTGGGGCCGGGGGCGACCATCCAGTTCCTCGGACCGATCCTCGTCCTGGCCTGGATGGCGGGGGTGCAGGGCAGGACGGTCAGCTCGGCGGCGTGGGCGGCTGCGGTCGTGGCGATCATCGGCGTCGTCCTGGTGACGCAGGCGTGGCAGCTCGAGGGTGGCGACTGGCTCGGGGTCCTCGCCGGCTTGGCTTCCGCGGTCACCTTTGCCTCGTACCTCGTGCTTGGGGAACGGTTGACACGCCGCTACCCAATCGTCACCGTGATGACCTGGGGTTTCGTATCCGCTTCGCTGATCTGGATCGTCGTCCAGCCGCTATGGACGTTCCCGACGGATTTGTCGGGCGGGGTATGGGCGGAGCTTGTCTGGATCGGGGTGGTCGGCACCGCCCTGCCGTTCTTCATCGAGTTTGGTGCCCTGCAGCGGGTCGCCTCTGGTGTGGTCGGGGTCATCGCCACCACCGAGCCGGTATTCGCCGCTGCTGCGGCGTGGGTGTTATTGGGGCAGCATCTGAGCCCGGTTCAGATCATTGGGGGGTCATTGGTTCTCATCGCCGTCGCCTCCATCCAAAGATGGGGCATTGCCGATGTCGAGACACCCCTCGAGGCTGCGAGGTAGTCGAGCACTGTTACCGTCCCCAGTGTGAAGTGGTTGCGACGCATCCTGATCGGCATCGTCCTGTTCAACGTGCTTGCGGTGGTCGCTGCCCAGGTGGCGAAGCGGCGTTTGCCAACGTACGGAGACCAGGATTCGGAAACGTTCGCATTGGTGGCGGCGATGGACGGCATCGAGTTCGTCAGCCGGTCCGAGGCGCTTCGCTACGGATCGGGGACGGCAGTGATGGGTGGGATGGCGATCGACCTCACCGAGGTCCAGTCTGCCGATACCATCACGCTCGATCTGACGGCAATCATGGGTGGCATCGATGTCCTCGTCCCTGCCCACTGGCGGGTCGAGATGGCGTCGACTTCGATCATGGGCGGAACGGAGAACCTCACCGATCCCGATACCGCCGCCGACGATGCCACGGTGCTGGTCGTCGACGCTAGGGCCTACCTCGGGGGGATCACGGTCCGGCCGAAATCAACGGACGACCAGGGTCAGTAGATCCAGACGACTTGGCTGGCTAAGGCGTGCTCGATCTGGCTACCGGCGACCGGCCGCCGGCCACCGGCCAGAGGAAATCGTCAGTCATCAGCAAGAAGGCGGAGTCTGGAGACTGGAGATCGGCTCCCTGTCACCGGCCGCGTGATCCGGTCTCTCTCGGCGTGGCCATTGTGAAGCCGTGGCCCGAGCAGGCGGTAGCTACGAACGGGAAAAATGGCTCCACTGCCGCCGAGGCGACTGGTCGCCTATTGCTGCGCGCTCTCATAACCGATCCGCTCGGCTCCGGTGTACACGTTGAACGAGCCTTCGCGCACGAAGCCGATGACGGTCATCCCGAACTCCTCGGCGAGGTCGATGGCAAGGGACGAGGCCGCTGAGATGCCGGCAACGATGGGGATTCCAGCCACCGCCGCCTTCTGGACGATCTCGAAGGACACGCGGCCGGATACCAACAAGAGGTGGCCGCTCAACGGCCACAGGGCTCCGGATGTGGCACCGACCACCTTGTCTACCGCGTTGTGGCGGCCGATGTCCTCGCGCAGCGCGACCAGCGTTCCGTCCGGCTGGAACAGGGCGGCGGCGTGGAGTCCCCCGGTGGCGTCGAAGCCGGGTTGGGCGGCTCGCATCGTCGCCGCGAACGAGTAGAGGGAGGCACCATCGATCAGGGGGCCCGGCGACGGCGCCGCAGCCGTGATTCGCACCGCATCGATGGATGCCTTGCCGCACACCCCGCACGAAGAGCTGGTATAGAGGTTGCGTTTGAACTGATCGGGGTTTACCTCGACACCCTCGGCGAATTCGAGCTGGTACCGAGCGTCTTCGTCCTCGCCGCCGACCGACACCGCCCCGACCAGCTCGTGCGGATGGATGGCGATTCCCTCGGTGAGCGCAAAACCGAGGGTGAGGTCGACGTCATCTCCTGGTGTTCTCATCAGCACCGCGATCGGAGTCGATCCAATCCGGATCTCCATCGGTCCTTCTCTGGCGACCCGATCCTCGATCGTTTCCAGGCCGGTTGTGCCGAAGCGGACAACGCGTCGGGTGGCGAAGTGGTCGGCTGCGGTCATGTCGAGGTCCCGGCCAGTGAAGACTCGACGACACGAGCGAAACCCACCACCTCGTCGGAACGGCTGTCCCGTCCGAATACGTCCTCGAGGGTCTGTGCCGCGGCGGCGACGTCACCAAGCTCACGTTGCGCCATCGCTCGGTACGCCATGGTGAGGGCCGTGACGTCGTCGGTGTTGGCGACGCCGTCGGTCATCTCTATCGCCTCTGCGTAGCGGCCGGCGGCGCACAACAGATCAGCCAGTGACAGGGTCACGTGCGTCGTGCGCTCCACCGATTCGAGGATGTCGATCGCCCGTGTGTATTCCTGAGCAGCCTGGTGCAGCTCGGCAGCAGCCAGGGCCACCGCGGTCCGCATCAGGGGGAGCGCCACTACGACGCCGGGGGCGATCGGTACAACGATCCCCGCTCCCGGCAGGTAGGTGCGGACGAACGAGTCGTCCTTTGGCTCATAGTCGGCCTCGATCGCTCGATCGAGGAGCTCGCCGGCATAGGACCGTTGCGTGTTCAGCGATAACAGCCCGGCGAGGGTGTCTGCGGTGGCGCGGTAGGCGGGGTGCCGACCCGCGGCCAGATCGATGGCCCATGGGTCTCCCGAGACGAGCGCGGCGTGCATCGCCTTTTCCCCGGCGTTTGCCGTCCAGCCGGGCTGATGTTCGGCGGCCAGGACCGCATACTCCTCGGGATCGGGGAATTCCCAAGTGGTATCGCCCCACTCCCGGTCGTTTTCGCTGAGGGTGTAGCCGAACGTGTTCTCTGACCGGTCGTACCACCACTCTCCCGAGATGAACGACGTACTGAACGGGTTCCAGTCTGCACCGAAGCGCTGCGGCATGACTGTTGACTCTCCTCGCGGGTCGCCGAAACCCTATCGCATGAAGGCGCGGTACCCTCATGTCATGGCAGTCGACCTCGCCGGTACGGTGACATACCTGAAGGACCATGCAGTCGAGCACGGATTCCACGTGCACGACGAGCGGCACTTCGTCGAGACCTATACGCTGCGGCAGGCATGGGAGGTCGATGTCCACCCAGCCGAGGCGTGTGAGGGGCCCCTCGACCTGCATGTCGCCATCGACCTCGATCCAAGGGTGGTGCTCGATCTCGAGGACGCCCTCGCGGACACCGCCGACATCCCCGAGGACCCGACCGGAAAATTCATCGTTCCCTTCATGTTCAACTGGTCGCTGCCACCGTTGGGAGCTCGGCCGGACCTGATCGTGCTGGCCACAGAGCTGGCAGCCAAAGGCGGTGCCGACCTGCCCATCGAAGTATCCGCCGTCGACACGTATGGGGCGCTTTCGGATGGCGAGGAACATCAGCTGTCGCTCGTCGCCAAGGTGGAGATCTCGTTGATCGACCTCATGTACCGGCAAGACACGCTGTGCGAAGTGCTCGACCGAGTCCATGACGTGAGCATGTATCTGGTCGAAGAGTCCCGCTCCTGGGAAGTGCAGGAGTAGGGGCTCGCTGCGCTCGCTCCAGTCCTCAGTCCTCAGTCTTCGGCCACAAGGGCGACGCGTAACTGGAGCATCTGATCGTTCGCCGCTTTCCTCGTGTTGACCGACGACTACTCGTACGCGATCGCGTCGAGCACGTTGAGCTTGGCGGCGCGACGCGCCGGCAAGATCGCGGCGATGACCCCCAGCAGCCCGATAACGAGGACTCCGACAACGAGCCACAGCCAGGGGATGACGAACTGGCTGAAGCCCTGATCGCGCAACGCGAGCAACAAGGCCCACGCGAGGAAGACTCCGACGCCGACGCCGAGCACGCCGCCAAAAGCGGCGATGACCCCCGACTCGAGTCGGATCATCCGCCGCACCCCGCGCCGGGTCAAGCCGACCGCCCGTAGCAGCCCGATCTCGCGAGTCCGCTCGTAGATCGAAAGTGTGATCGTGTTCGCGACGCCGATGAGGGCGATCAGCAAGGCCATGGAGAGCAGGGCGAAAAGGAAGCCGAGGATCTGGAAAATCTGGGTCTCTAGATCGGATTTGAGCTCTTCCTGGTCGGCCACCTTGACCGTTGGGTACTGCTCGGCGATCGGAGCGATGGCGGCCTTTCCCTGGTCAAGGGTTACTCCATCGGCCAGTTTGATGTAGACCTGGGCGTCCAGCTGCTCGGTGTAGTTCTCTTCGTATGCTTCGAGCGAGATGAAGAAGCCGGCGGCGCCAGGCGACTCGTACAGTCCCTGCAGCTCGAGTGTCTGGACCCCGGTCTGAAGGAACTCGAATTCGACTTCCTGGCCGAGCTGCCAGTCGTTGTCTTCTGCCGTCGGGAAGTCGACGGCGAAGCCGGTCGTGCCGAAGCCGCTCATTTGTCCTTCCGTGCGCTCGAACGCAATCAAGCGCGTGAATGAATCGTCGCCTGCGCTGATGAAGACGACGTTGTCGTCGACCCTGGCGACGTTCTGACGCAGCCTTCCCAGCTCGC
>JACZST010000109.1:3163-6653 GCA_022574065.1 Acidobacteriota bacterium | reverse complement strand
GATACGGAGTCCCGCAGGCGACTCCCTACCCGTATATCTCGTCGACGACGTTGGCGTACTCCTCCAAGACAACCGACCGCTTCACCTTGAGCGTCGGGGTCAACGCGCCGTTCTCGATGGTGAGGTCATGAGGGAGGATACGGAAGGTCCGGATCGACTCTGGACGCGACACCGCCTTGTTGGCCTCGTCGATTGCCGATTGCACGGCAGCAACGAGGTCGGGATCGTCGATCAGGTCCTCCAGATCGACCCCGTCCTTGCCGTTCGCCTCCGCCCACACCAAAAGCACCTCCTCGTCGACCGTTACCAGGGCAGCGATGAACGGTCGGGCATCGCCGACGACCATGCATTGGCTCACCAGCGAGTCGGCCCGCAGCCTGTCCTCGAGCACCGCTGGAGCGACGTTCTTCCCGCTTGCTGTGATGATGAGCTCCTTCTTGCGGCCGGTGATCCGCAGGAACCCGTCCTCGTCGAACTCGCCGATGTCGCCGGAGTGGAACCATCCGTCTGGGTCGATGGCTTCCTCGGTGGCAGCATCGTTCCTCCAATAACCGGCCATGACGCAACCGCCCTTGATCATGATCTCGCCGTCATCGGCGATCCCGATGGCTACCCCGGGGAGCGGACGTCCCACGGTCCCGATCTTCTGGAAGTCGGTGCCATTGCTGTTCGATGCCCCGGTTGTCTCGGTCAGCCCGTAGGCCTCGATCGGAGTGAGCCCTATCCCCCTGAAGAAATGCCCGAGCCGCTCCCCGAGGGGCGCAGCTGCCGAAATCGAATACACGAGCTCGCCGCCGAAGACTGCGCGCAGCTTGCCGTACACCAGGCGGTCGAACAAGGCGTGTTGGATCTTGGTGAGGACACCAATCTTGCCAAGAGCAATGCCCTCCGAATAGGCGATGGCCACGTTCGCCGCCCGGTCGAAGATCGCTCCTTTGCCCTCGGCATGTGCCTTCTGCGTTGCACCGTTGTAGATCTTCTCGAAGACCCTTGGCACGGCGAATAGCCAGGAAGGCCGGACCATCGAAAGTTCCTCGACCAGGGCGTCAACCGAAGAGGCGTAGGCGATCTCGACGCCGCGAGACACACAGCCGATTTGGATGACCCGCGACGCAATGTGAGCCAACGGAAGAAACAGCAACGTCCGTTCCCCCTCGCGCAACAACGCGGGAACTCTGACCTCGAGTTGAATCAGCTCGAAGGCAAGGTTGCCGTGGGTGAGCATGCACCCCTTGGGGCGGCCCGTTGTCCCCGAGGTGTAGACCAGGGTGGCGAGGTCGCCGTGGTCGATCTCGTCGATCCGTTGCTCGACCTCGTTGCGCAGCAGATCAGTCGCCGCCTCGGACAACTGAGCCAACGCCCCGTCCTCGATTACCAACGTATGGCGACACGAAGGGAGGCGTTCGGCGACCTCCTCATAGATCGCCTTCATCGCCGGCGTCTCACAGACGAGCACCGTTGATTCCGAGTTGCCCACGATCCACTCGACCTGCTCTGCGGACGAGGTGTCGTAGATGGTCACCGTGACCGCACCTGCCGCCCATATGGCGTAATCGAGCAGGGTGAACTCGTATCGGGTCGAGGTGAACAGGGCGACCCTGTCACCTTTCTGGACGCCGAGTGCCAGCAGCCCGGCGGCGAGTTCCTTGACGCTGGCGAGCATCTCGGCGCTGGTGATCGGTAGGAAGCCCTCGGCAACTCGATAGGTCAACGCGATGGAATCCGGATGGTTGGTTGCTCGCTTCACGAGGAGCGAGACCGGATTGTCTCCGGGTTCGACCGGCCGTTCGCCGGGGGCCGTATAGGTCTGCATCACCCTCCTCTCGTCGATTGTATGCGAGCGGACCGGGCGGCGCGGGGTCGCGGTATGTCAGACCCGTGCACTCTTCTGCTGGCTAGCGTTTCTCGGGTGAACGACCCCCCTGACATCTTCGACCTCGACCGACTTCTGGTGCTCATGTTGCTTGCCATCGGGCTGGCGCTGATCGCCGGCAACGGGTTCGCCATCATCCAGGCAAGGAGAGGGAAGACACCGAAGGGCGAAGAGGGGGATTTCAGACCGGGGAGAGCGTGGTGGCTGCTTGCCGTAGGCGCATTGATGACGGTCTGGGGGCTGGCCAGCCTGTAGGGCATCTCCGAACGGCTGTGTGCGGTCGGGGTACAATCCAGGTTGCTGCGGGTGTAGTTCAATGGCAGAACATCAGCTTCCCAAGCTGAATACGGGGGTTCGATTCCCCTCACCCGCTCCAGCGCCCTGGGGCGCATCCGGGCCTCGCTACCATCGCTACCCATGATCTTTTCCGACCGCACCATCCGCGAGGCGATCGCTAGCGGGCGGATCCGGCTCGACCCGTACGACCCCTCCCTGGTCCAGCCCTCGAGCGTCGATGTGCGCTGCTATGACCGGTTCCTCGTGTTCGAAAACCATCGCTACCCCCAGATCGACCCCAAGGCGGTGCAGCCGGACCTGACCACCGAGATCAAGGCGACCGAAGCCGACCCGTTCATCCTGCATCCCGGCGAGTTCGTGCTTGGCGCAACGTTGGAGAGCATCGGCCTTGGCGACGATGTCGTCGCTCGACTCGAAGGGAAGTCCTCGCTGGGCCGGCTCGGACTGCTCATCCACTCCACTGCCGGCTTCATCGACCCGGGATTTCAGGGGCAGGTAACGCTGGAATTGTCCAACGCCGCCAACCTGCCGATCACGATCTACCCGGGGATGAAGATCGGCCAGATCAGCTTCTATCAGATGACCACCGCCGCCGAACATCCGTACGGGTCGGCCGAGCTCGGCTCCAAGTACCAGGGACAGAGCGGCCCTACGGCCAGTCGTATGCACGCCGACTTCGAGGAGGAGTGATAGCAGCGACGCCGAGAGTGAGCTCGATCATGATTGACTGCAACGATCTCGACGAGATGGTTGCCTTTTGGGGGGAGCTGCTCGACCTCGAAGAACGTGCTCGCTATCCGAGCTTCGTATTCATGAGCACGGTGTCGACAGATGGGCCCAGTCTCGCCTTCCAGGTCGTACCCGAACCGAAGACGGTCAAGAACCGGGTGCACATCGACCTGGCGGCAGACGATCGGGAGAAGGTCGTCGCCAAGGTCGTCGAGCTTGGCGGGAAGAGAGTCGACGATCACGAGATCGAGGGGTTCCACTGGACGATTTGCACCGATCCGCAGGGCAACGAATTCGACGTCGCCGACGCCGAATAGGACCGCGCCTGATCAACCGTCGATCGTGTACAGCGTCATCGGCTCGGCGACGTCCTTCAGCTGCCGCTCGCCGAGCAAGGTTGCGCTCAAGCCTTCCTTGTTCTTGATGTTGTCGTAGACGACGGCCGAGACACCGATCCCGCCGGGTGGGGTTTCCGCCTCGATGCGAGAAGCGATGTTGACCCCGTCGCCGTGGACGTCGCCGTCGGCGTGGATGACCTCACCCAGGTGGATCCCGACCCTGACCTGGAACCGGCCGTCGTCCGCCACCGCC
>JACZST010000109.1:0-3153 GCA_022574065.1 Acidobacteriota bacterium | reverse complement strand
ATCAGTGATCGCATCAGCAGTACCCAACAAAGCCGAAGCGATGGTGCGCAACTCTGCTGGCTTCCAATCGGTACCGATACCGAGGCGAAGCTGGCCAGCATGCCGTCGCCGAGCTCCCTGAGCAGCCTCCCATGGCGAGTGGCGAACGCCTGGCGATGGATCTTGGCGTTAGCGTCCAGGATCTCGAGCCCGGTTGCCTCGTCCTCGCCCATGATCGCGGTGAAGCCGACGATGTCGGAGAACAGGATCGCCGCCAGCCGCCGCTCCTTGGCGCCCCCGCCGGTGCGAATCGCCTCGTCCAGAAAGTGCCGTTTGCCGTTGAGGGCGTTGCGGTACTCGTCCTTGGACAGGATGTTTTCATCGAGCTGGAAGTCTGTTCGCAACAGGTTGTCGAAGAACGCCTCGAGATGGTCCACGTTGTGCATCACGTCGTCGCGGAGGAACCGGGTGTCGATGTTTATGCAGATCGCACCGACCAGGCCGTAGTCGGGTCGAAATATCGGGATCGTGGTGCACTTGAACTGACGGGACCCGATGTTGAGCTCGTAATTGACCTTGTCCTCGCCGCGCTGACGACGCGTCTTGAGATCGAGCACAAGGTTGGTGGCGCCGGCGCCGACCGTCCGGCCGGTCACGTCGGCGTTCTCGATCGCTACCAGTGACCGAGACGGGTTCACCAGGTTGTGGAGGAGGATCTCGATCCCGGTATTCGGGAACGATCGCCCGATTTGGTTGACGATCCGCAGGTAGTTCTCCAGAAAGAGCGCGTTGTCGCTCACCACGGCGTCACCGTCGTAGCGTTGATACAGCTCCTTGTAGCGGCCGAGCGCCTCACTGGGGAAGGTGTCACGCACCAGGTTCTGCTCACCGATGACGATGAGCTCACGGGCGGCCCGCTGATTGCGATGTTGGAGAAAGTGCAGGACCGCCTCGTCGAACGCCTCGTCGTTGAATGCAACGTGGCCGTCGGTGTCTACTGCGAACGGATAGAAGCCAAACTCCTCGAGTCGCGGTTCCGCACCGGAGCCGTCCGGAGAACCACCGCCTGCGGTGCGGCGGGTACCTGCGAAGTAGGCAACGACGCCGACGGCAACGGCCAACACCAGGAGCCCGATGATCACAAGACTCATCATTCGACCTCCATTCTCATCGGGCCAAACCTACACCGCGGGGTGCTTCTCGTCAGTGAAAATTGGTGCCGCCTGAGTTGCTCCTACCCCGGCAACGACCCCTCCAGCGACCACAAGCCCCACCCCGAGCCAGGTCAACGGCTCAGGCGATTCGCCGAGGAAGAACGCTGCCCACACCACCGCAGATGCCGGTTCCAGATACATGATCACCGACACGACGGCGACGGGGAGACGGCGCATCGAGCCCCACCAGATGACACCGGCAATCCCGGTGAAGACGACCCCGAGGATCAAGAACTCGCGCCAGAACTCAGAGGATTGGCGAACGGCCTGGACGGTGAACGGCGCCAGCACGATCGATGCCACCACCGCTTCCCAGGTGGCCACGGCCAGTCCTCCCAGCGACGACGCCAGCGGCTTACCGACAATGAACAAGGCGGCAAAGAGCACTGCCGATACCAGCGCAACCACGACACCGTCGAGGGTCGCTCCCGAGCCCGGGCGGACGACGACGAGCATGCCGCCGGCGGCAAGGGCGAGCCCGATCCACGCCGATCCGACGTTGCGCTCCCCGAGCATCGGCCCGGAGAGCACGGCGGCAATGATCGGCCCTGTGTACACCACGGCGAGGGCGACGGCGACTGTCGTCAATTGGATGGCGAGAAAGAATGTGAGCCAGTGGGCGGAGAGCAGCACACCCAGCAGCAGGAGGCGGCCCCGGTGGGTGGTAGGAACGCGGAACCTGCCGGTGACGAGAGCAAACGCGATGAGGACTAGGGCGCCCAGGGTCACCCGCATGGCAACCAGATGGGTCACCGGGACGCCGGCGCGGACGATCAGCGGAATAGCCCCAAACGAGACGGCCAGAATCGCCAGGGCAACCGCGGCGACCGACCGCTGCCTGGGATCAAATGGGGCGGTGGCCATTTGTCGATGCTACCGGGGTGCTTGCTGGCCAGACCTAGGACGCGTCCCGTTCCGCGAACTCGAGACGCCTCAGAGGCTCCGCGAAAAGGGCGCGACCCGGTCTGTCGGCGATGTCATTAGCGGAGCCGTGGCCCGAGAGGACCGTAGCGATGAGCGGAAAAATGGCTCCACTCGTGTCGACACGATCGGTTACCTATCGGTGGGTGCCCAGAGAGAAGGTCGCGAGCCCTTTGGCTGGCGATTGAGGCGAGGCTAAGCAACCGGGACGTCCCTCCCCATGTCGGCAAACAGGGTGAACTCGGGGAGGAAGGTCATCGCGACCTTCCCCACCGCACCCTGCCGATGCTTGGCGATGACGACCTCGGCAATCCCTTTGGACTCCACCTTGTCCGGGTTGTAGTACTCGTCGCGGTAGATGAACATCACCACGTCGGCATCCTGCTCCAAAGCCCCGCTCTCGCGAAGATCACCGAGCCGCGGCCGTTTGTCCTCACGCTGTTCCAGCGCCCTGTTGAGCTGAGACACGGCAATGACGGGAACCTCCAGCT
This sequence comes from Acidobacteriota bacterium, assembly GCA_022574065.1. Taxonomy (GTDB): domain Bacteria; phylum Actinomycetota; class Acidimicrobiia; order Spongiisociales; family UBA5794; genus JACZST01. Next base: position 548 of record JACZST010000109.1, on the reverse strand, counting down.
CGCGCGCCAGGTTCTTCAACGACCGCGATATCAGCGCGATCTCCTGCTGCCGGTTCTCACCGCCCGAGCCGTGCATCAGTTGCAGATAGTCGACGATCACAAGCCCCAGCCCGGGGCGGCGGCGGAGCCGCCTCGACTTGGCCCGGATCTCGGTCACGGTGAGCCCTGGAGAGTCGTCGACGAAAATCGGCTTCTTGTACAGCTGGCTGGCCGCGTTGGACAGCTTGGTGAAGTCCGACTCGGTCAGGTGCCCGGTGCGGAGTCGCTGCGAATCGATCCTGCCCGCCGCGCACAACATCCGCGATACGATTTCCTCGCGGCTCATCTCCAGGGAGAAGATCGCCACCGGTTTGCCCTGGAGGGCAACGTTTTGGGCGATGTTCAGCACAAGTGCTGTCTTTCCCATGCCCGGCCTGGCCGCCACGATCAACAGGTTGGTCGGGTGCAGCCCTGCGAGCTTCCGGTCGAGGTCCCGGAAGCCGGTAGGTATGCCGGTCACCTCTTCACCGAGCCGCTGGAGCTCCTCCGCCTTCTCGATGGCGGGGCCA
>JACZST010000108.1 GCA_022574065.1 Acidobacteriota bacterium | reverse complement strand
TCTTCGATGAAGCCCGGCGCGCATTGATTGGCGCCACCGCCCTCGATCCTGAGTCTGGCCACGCCGTTTATCACCTCGCGCTCGTTCAGGAGCGACTCGGCGAGGACGAGGCCGCGGAGGCGACGTTTGAAACGGCCAACGCGCTGGATCCGACCCACTATCCGATGCCGACGCGGGTGGACGAAGAGTTCTTTCGCGAAGCGTCCGCCGAAGCGCTCCAGACCGACGGCGAGCGCATCCGGCGTGTCGACGCTGAACCAGGAGCGACCGTCTTCGCCCCACGACCCCCACTCGTCTCGCTCGACGAGCGTGATCGCCAGCCGGTCGAGGATGGCCTGGATGGAGAGGATGCCATCATCGAGGGCCCCTCGTACGATCGGAAGGCACGCTTTGCGGTAGACGGCGCACGTCACTTGCTGCCACCCGCCGTCGACTGGCACGACGGCATCGCCCCGGGTCTGGTGCAACCGACGCAGCGTGTCGGCGCGGACGAATGGTTGGTCAACGGCGACGAGGATGACGTCGCGCCCCTCGGCGTGAACGAGCGCTGCCTCGAGGCCGACGAGAGGCCCCAACCTGCCGACGCGAAGATCGGGTATGCCGTCGAGCCCGTCGGAAGGTGCTCTGCCGACGACCACGACGTCACCAACGGATTGTCCGACGGCGGTCACCCGTTGCAGCATCGGCAACCCATCCGCGTCGACGAAGGCCTTGTCACGACCCATGCGAGAGCTGCTCCCGCCGGCGAGCACGGCGACCAGCGGCTTCATCCCACCGACGGTAGCGGGAGCCGGACCCATTGCCGGTTCGGTCCAACAGACGAACCTGCCGTGCGGCGGCCCAACTCGCAGCGCCATAGGCGACGCCTAGAGTTTGGGTGATGGACAACCAGCTGATCCGCAACATCACATTGGGAATCGGTGGGCTCATCCTCCTCTTGGTGATCGTGTTGCTGCTCTTGTTGTTCCTGAACGACGACGGCGGCGATGCGGCGCCGTCAACCGCGACAACCTCAGCCGAGACCACGACCACGGCGGTGGAGACCACAACAACGGCCGCGGAAACCACGACCACGGGAGCGGAGACCACCACCACCGTTGCCGAGACCACAACGACCACGGTGGCGCTGGACCCGCTGATACTTGCCGACGACGGGATCGGCGGTGTCGGCTTCGGTGCCACACCGGAAGTGGCCATCGCCTATGCCACGGCGGTCCTGGGACCTCCCGACCTGGACACCGGGTGGATCGACGGCCTCTCCAGCCCGTACGGGGTGTGTCCAGAGCCAGAGGTGCGCGGTGTCGAGTGGGGCACGAGCGCCGCCGGATTGGGCTCGGCGTTCACCATGCTGTTCACCAACGGTGCCACAACCCACGCTGCCCCCGGTACCGAGCATTTCTTCGGGTACTACTACTTCGGTGGAACCCCTGCCTTGGCCACAGTCGAGGGGATCAGCTACGGGTCGACGAATCTGGAGCTACAGACTGCGATTCCGTCGGTTGTGGTCGATGAGGACCCCTTCGATCCATCGGCGGGGGCATGGGTGTCCAACGTTGATCCCACCGACCAGGACCTGCTGTGGGGGTTCAGCACCAGCGTTGACCCCACCGGTACGTTGACTACGGTCAACGGCGGCGGCACCTGCGGCGAGTAGCGGTTCACAACCCTCATCGAGCGTGTGCGCTGACCACGAACTCCTTTTGGTGGCGGCTCATCACCGGTTGGACCCACCCGTGTCTCAGAAGTTCGGCGCGGAGCTTCTCGGCCCCTGCCGCGCTGAGCCCATGTTCGCCAGAGGTCTGCGCTTCGACGATGATCAGCCGGCCGCCGGGGGTGAGCACGCGTCTGATCTCCTCGAGACCGGCTTCTGGGTCCGTCCAGTGATGGAAAGCGGACACCGTCCAGACAACGGTGAAGGTGTCGTCGGGAAAGGGAAGCGCCTCGACAGCGCCAACCTCGAATTCGACGTTCTCCAGACCCTCTGCCCGACGCCGGGCGATGGCGACCATGGCTTGGGAACGGTCCACCCCCACTGCGCGACCCTTGGTCACGATCCGAGCGGCCTGGCGCACCGCGGCGCCGGGGCCACATCCGATGTCGAGGGTCCGGTCACCCGAGGAAAGGTGAGCAAGAGCCACGACGAGGCTGTTCGACGCCGGACTCCTCCACAGCCAGGAGTAGATCGTCGATTTGACCCTCGGCCACTCCTGCTCGTCCGGCATGTTGCTCCCATCGGTCGATGGTCCGTAGCAGGCGATGCATCACGACCTTATGGCTCGCTGCGCTCGCTCCCAGTTCCCGGTTGGCTCGTCGCCAGGTTGACTTGCGACTTGCAACTTGCGACTTGTGGCTTGCGGCTCACTTGATCTCTACCCCGCCATCGCCCTCGACGATGCGGCCTATGACCGAAACCTCGTGGTCGTGCGACTTGAAGCCCTTCGTGATCCGGTCGACGTCCTCCTCAGCGGCGATGGCTACGAAGCCGATCCCCATGTTGAACGTCCGGAACATCTCTTCGTCCTCGATCGAACCCAGGTCCTTGAGAACGGCAAACACGTCTGGGACCTTCCAACGGCTGCGCTCGATGATTGCACTCGTGCCACCGGGAAGGATGCGGCCGACGTTGTTGGGTAGCCCGCCCCCTGTGATGTGGGCGAACGCGTGGGGCTTGGCCCGTGCCAGGGCATTGGCCGCGGCAGGCGCGTAGATGACCGATGGTGCCAGCAATACTTCAGCCCCAGGCCGGTCGGTGCCCGGAAAGGTGGCATCGAGGTCGAGTTGGTCGACAATGAGAGCGCGAACCAGCGAGAAGCCGTTGGCGCGGAGGTTGGGGCTGTGCACTCCAATGATCACATCGTCCACGGTGATTGCCGTGGTGTCGATTTCGTCGCCAAGGTCGACGATTCCGAGCGCGGTCCCAGCCAGGTCGAAGCGGTCCCCTTCCAGTATCCCTGGATGTTCGGCGGTCTCCCCTCCGAGCAGCGCCACGTCGGAGTCATCGCAAGCATTGGCGATCGACTCGACGATGGCCTCCACCCTGTCGAGATCGAGGAAGCCGATGGCGATGTAATCCTGAAGCGCAATCGGGGTGGCCCCGGCTGCGGCAAGGTCGTCGCCGACCATGGCGAGCAGGTCGTAGCCGAGGCCCTCGACCAGGCCGGTGATGCGTGCCAGCTCAGCCTTGGTGCCGACGCCGTCGGTCGCCATCATCAGCACTGGCTTTTCATACCCTGGGGGGATCCGGATTCCGACGGCGAAGCCACCGAAACCGCCGATAACGTCGTCGGTCCACGTTGCCGTAACCCGCCAGCCGATCCGTTCGATCAGCTCTTGTGCTTTGTCGAGATTCACGCCGGCGTCACGATACGTCGTCATCAGGCGCGTTCCAGCACCAATTTGACATCCGTAAGTGGAACCTCGGTCGGATACGAACCAGAGAGACAGGCTGTGCAGAAGCCGGCACCGTCGACTCCAGTCGCTTCGAGGAGCCGATCGAGCTCTAGGTAAGCGAGGGTGTCGACGTCGAGGAAGGCGGCGATTTCATCGACGTCGCGGCCCGCGGCCAGCAGGGTCGACCGGTCGCCGGTGTCCATGCCATAGAAACACGGCCATCGATACGGAGGCGATGAGATACGGAGATGCACCTCGGTGGCGCCCGCCTCCCGAACGAGATGAATGAGCTGCCGGGTCGTGGAGCCGCGAATGATCGAGTCGTCGACGAGGATCACTCTCTTGCCCTCGAGCTCTGCGGGCATGGCATTGAGCTTGAGGCGGACCCCGCGGTCGCGGAGCGCCTGGGCAGGCTGGATGAAGGTTCGTCCGACGTAGCGGTTCTTGACCAGGCCGTCTGTGTAGCGGATGCCGGCGGCCTCGGCGAAACCCTGTGCCGCCGGGATCCCAGATTCCGGCACCGGCACTACCACATCCGCCTCCACCGGCGCCTGCTCGGCGAGGGTGGCTCCCATGCGGCGCCGGGCGCGGTGGATGTTCTGTCCTCGCAGCATCGAATCGGGTCGAGCGAAGTAGACAAACTCGAACAAGCACAGCCGTTCCTGGACCGCAGGAAACGGGTGAACGCTGGTGACCCCATCATCGTCGATGATCACCATTTCGCCGGGCGCGAGCTCTCGCACGAGGCGAGCCCCGACGAGGTCGAGGGCTGCCGTCTCGGAGGCGAGTACCCACCCGTGGTCTGTGGTGCCGAGGCAGAGGGGCCGGAACCCGTACGGATCACGGACCCCAACGAGGTGGTTCCTGTCCAAGATCGTCAGCGTGTACGCGCCCTCGAACCTGGGCAGTACCGAGGCGAGAGCGGTCCCGAGATCCTCCCGGTGATCGTCCATCCGCTCGGCGATGAGGGCCGTCATCAACTCTGAGTCTGTTGTGGCGGACCCGTTCTGAACCAGGGCGGCGAGGGTTGTGGTGTTGGTGAGGTTCCCGTTGTGCGCCAGGGCGATGCCGTTGTCGCCGATCTGGCGATACACCGGCTGCGAGTTCTCCCATACGCTCGACCCCGTCGTCGAGTACCGGGTGTGACCGATGGCGATTCCACCAGAGAGCGCCGTCAGTGTTGTCTCGTTGAACACCTGGGCGACCAGCCCCATGTCCTTGTAAACGGTGAGGGTGTCGCCGTCGGAGACGGCAATGCCTGCGCTCTCCTGGCCACGATGTTGAAGGGCAAAAAGACCAAAGTAGGTCGTATGAGCCGCATCCGCTTCTGTGGTGAAGATGCCGAAGACGCCACAAGCCTCCCCCGGTCGCGACAGGGAACTGAGGTCGAGGTGGGCCTCCATCGAGGGCGAGTGTAGGAGAGACGAGCCTCAGCTTTTGGGCAATCAGCCAGCGAGTCAGGACCTTGATCTTTCCTACTCTTGCCGCGTGGCGGCGGGCCGCTCGGGCCACGGCTCCGCACTGGCCTCGTCGACAGGGACCGGATCGCCATGGGTATAGCGGAGCCTCTTAGAGCAATAACACCGCGGCGAGGTCGAAGGCGATGACCGCGGTGGCGATAGCCGTCCTGATACCGACGGCGTTTGGCTTGCCAACCGCGAAAATCGACCACAGGTAGGCGATCCCCATGCCAGCGAGAAGGCCGCCAAGGTGAGCGCGCCAGTCGATGTTGCTGATAGCGAAGCCCAATACCGCGTTGAGAAGCACGAAGAACATCAGCTGGTTGAACATTGCTCGGCCGCCGGGCGTCTGTCGAGTCTTCCAGGAAGCGACCAGCCAGGCACCCACCAGACCGAAGATGGCGCCTGATGCCCCGATGCCGATCTGGAAGGGATCCCCGAGTAGGAACGACACCAGGCCGCCCGTGCCGGCGGCGGCAACGTACAGCGCGGCGAAGGCAGGTGAGCCCACCTGCTGTTCCATTCGGGGTCCCAACAAGTACAGCAAGTACATGTTGAAACCGATATGGAAAAGCCCGAACGAGGAATTCAACGGAGCGTGGAGCAGGGCGGCAGTGAATATCCGCCACCACTCCCCAGCGGCGACCAGCAGGTTGTGTTGGGCGAGGTTTTGGAAAAGCCAGTCGTTGGCAGCGGGGGCGACCACTCCGATCAGCCAGATGGCCACAGTCATCGCCAGTATTGAGAAACTCACCGGTGCAGTGGCGAACGAGGCTCGCCCGCTCAGGCTCCCGGCGCGAACCACTCGATGCTGGCCCGTCGAGGCGGCGCATTCCGGACACACCTGGCCCACCGCGGCGTCGTTGCTGCATTCGACGCAGATGTTCTTACCGCAACGGGAACACGACAGTCCCGTAACGCGGTCAGGGTGCCGGTAGCAGACCGGGGCGCTGGTCTCAGTGGAGTCCATGGGTAGAACCTACCGAAAGGGGCGCGATAATTGGACGAGCCAGCCTTGCCTCTCCCACGAAGTGGGGGAGGCGCGACGCGGCTCTGCTGGTGAGCGGAGAAGGTTTTGGGAGGTTTCTCAGTGCGACTGAGCTCGTGTGATCCCTCAATCTCTAAAAGGCCCCTCTGCCGAATCGCCGGGGCGATTCCGCGTCTCCCCCGACTTTGCCGGGAGAGACGAAATGTGGTCCATCCTGCGTGGGATCGCTTGTCGCCACACCCTTGTTGCCTCTTCGAGAGGTAGTGATCCGAAGTTGCCAAAGTCAATCTCGTCACCGCCTATCACACCGATGCGGCGCGCGGGGACATTGTGGATGCCAAGGTCGGCACCAGGGGGTACGACGGCAAGGAACCGACTCGGTGCCTCGTCGAGGAACAGTTCCCAGGTTGGTTCGGCGACCGTGGCGCCAACACCGGATCGGATGCAGATCTCGGCGACGGCGATGGCGAGACCGCCGGCAGACACGTCGTGCAGGACGGGCACGATGTAGGCGAGCCGGGTGGCGTGGGCCACCACGGCGTTGCCGATGCCCGGCGTGACGGCCTCTGGACGTCCCCCAAGGTGGTCGAGCACGAGCCTGCTGTACGCCGAGCCGGCAAAGTCCTTCCCAGACTCGGGGCCGATCAGCCATAAGTCCATCCCGTGTCGTGCGCGATCCAGGCGAGGTGGGCTGGCCGGCATCGGGTCACAGAAGCCGAGCATCCCCACTACCGGAGTCGGGTAGATGTCGACCCCGCCGGTCTCGTTGTAGAAAGAGACGTTTCCCCCGACCACCGGCACGGCGAGGGATTCGCA
>JACZST010000107.1 GCA_022574065.1 Acidobacteriota bacterium | reverse complement strand
ACACCCTGCATCAGCGCCGAAGCACCCAGGCGGTTGGCGCCGTGGTCGGAGAAGTTGGCCTCTCCGGCGGCGAACAGGCCGGGGACGGTGGTCTGCAGGTTGTAGTCGACCCACAAGCCACCCATCGTGTAATGCGGCGCCGGGTAGATCCGCATCGGGACCGTGTATGGGTCCTCGTCGGTGATCCTCTCGTACATCTCGAAGAGGTTCCCGTAGCGTTCCTCTATGGTCTCCCGGCCGAGGCGATCGATGGCATCGGCAAAATCGAGGTACACGCCGTTCTTCAGCGGTCCGATGCCCCGGTTCTCATCGATCATCCGCATCGCGGCCCGGGAGGCGACATCGCGGGGAACGAGGTTCCCGAATGTCGGATATTGCCTCTCCAGGTAGTAGTCGCGATCGGCTCCGGGAATCTCATTGGGTGGGCGTGGATCGTCCGGATTCACCGGCACCCAGATGCGGCCGTCGTTGCGCAGGGATTCGGACATCAGGGTCAGCTTCGACTGGAACTCGTCGCTCACCGGGATGCACGTGGGGTGGATCTGGGTGAAGCACGGGTTGGCAAACAGCGCACCCTTGCGATACGCGCGCCACGCCGCGGTGGCGTTGCAGTTCATGGCGTTCGTCGACAAGAAATAGACGTTTGAGTAACCGCCGGTCGCCAGCACCACCGCGTGGGCGGAGTGGCTCGAGACCTCTCCGGTCACCAGATCGCGCACGACGACCCCGGCCGCCCTGCCGTCTTTGGTCACCACGTCCAGCATCTCAGTCCTGGTGAACACCTGGACCCTGCCCAGTCCGACCTGTCTGGCGAGCGCCTGATAGGCGGCCAGCAGGAGCTGCTGGCCGGTTTGCCCGCGGGCGTAGAAGGTGCGTGCAACCTGGGCCCCACCGAAGGACCGGTTGTCGAGGAGCCCGCCGTATTCCCTCGCGTAGGGTGCGCCTTGGGCGACGGTCTGGTCGATGATGGCGTTGGAAACCTGCGCCAGCCGATAGACGTTGGCCTCCCTGGACCGGTAGTCGCCGCCTTTCACGGTGTCGTAGAAGAGGCGGAAGATGCTGTCGTTGTCGTTTGGGTAGTTCTTGGCTGCGTTGATCCCACCCTGGGCGGAGATGCTGTGGGCTCGGCGGGCGGAGTCGTTGTAGGTGAAGGCCTTTACGTTGTAGCCGAGCTCGCCGAGGGCGGCAGCGGCTCCGGCGCCGGCCAGCCCGGTGCCAATCACGATGATGTCGTACTTGCGCCGGTTCGCCGGGTTGACCAGGTTGGTGTCGAAGCGGTGCTGGTCCCACTTCGCCCAGATCGGGCCATCGGGGACGTGGGCATCGAGCTTCGTTGGTGCGCTCACCTCGAGGCCTTTCTCATAGTGTCAAATACCCGACCTGGACGGCCAGCACCATGGACGTGCTCCCGACCAGGATGACCACGGCGAACGCCACTGCAAACCAACGCCTCCAGTCATTGAAGCGCGGATTGGCCAGGCCGAGGCTCTGGAACATGCTCCACGCCCCGTGATAAATGTGCAGCGCCAGGAACACTTGGGCCACGATGTAGATCACGGCGACGGGGGTGCGCTCGAAGCTGGTGATCATGTTGTGATAGACGTCGCCGGGGACGAACTCCGGGTTGGCGTAGCCAAACGTCAGATCGGCTAGGTGGAAGATCAGGAACAGCAGGATGATGACGCCGCCCCACCGCATGGTGCGGCTGGCGTAGTTGACTGCGTCGTACCGGCGCTTCGCTTGGTACTTGATGTCGCCGCGTGCCTTATGGCTGCGGTTCGTCAACACCCAGGCTGCCCAGATATGGAAGACGAACATGGCGGCGAGCCCGATCCGAAACATCCAGAGGACCGATTGCTTGGGGACCAGCGGGTACAGCAGCTCGCGTAACGATTCGGCGTAGAGATTGATCTCTTCGGCACCGAAGAACACCTTGAGGTTGCCGACCATGTGGACCAGCACAAAGCCAAGCAGCCCGATGCCCGTCAGGGCCATCAGCCACTTGAGGCCGAGGTCGGAGGTGAAGAAGGGGCCGAGCCACTCTCCCCACCCTGAGCGACGGTTGACCTCGGCTCTCTTGTTGGTCGTGGGCAAAGGGCGCCTTATCTGCTGCTAGGTCTTGATCTTATTCGTTCACCACCCGTCACCGGTCGCCGATCCCGGCCTCCGAGTGTCGGGTTGACGCCGATGAGCCGTGTTCGAGGCATCGGTGCGTGTCGGAATGGAGGCTGGAGGCCGGACGCCCGCGATCGGGGGACCGGCAGCCTTCTCCCAAAGCCACTCTCCGAGTTGACATGACCGCGCAGGGTGTGCGAGAATTACAGAGATGTAATTACATCGGCGTAGGGAGAGATGATGCTCGTCGACCTCTTGGAAGTCCTGCAAACGGGTGGCCTGGACATGGCATGGCAGGATCTTGCCAACTGTCGAGGGGCTGATCCCGACCTGTTCTTCCCGGAGCGTGGGGCATCGACGCGTACGGCAAAGGGCATCTGCCGCGAATGCCAGGTCCGCGCGGAGTGTCTCGAGTTTGCCATCGTTTCCAGTGAGAAGTTCGGGATCTGGGGGATGATGTCCGAGCGAGAGCGCAGGAAGATCCGCAAGGAACGCCAGATCGCCGCCCGCCGCCGCGAGGCGGGATAAGCGAGTCGCGAGTCGCGAGTCGCAAGTCCGCTCGCTGCGCTCGCTTCCAGTTCCCAGTTCGCTCGCTGCGCTCGCTTCTAGCGGCGCCACGCGCCTCCCCCACTTCGTGGGAAAGGCAAAGCGTGGGCTCCCAACTCCTCGTACAATTCGAGTCTCGAGCTAGGGAGGCCGCTTGACCGTCGTCATCTTCGTGATTGTCATCGCGGTGGTCATCGCCATTGGGGCGGCGATCGCGGCCGCGGTACGCGGTGCCTCGTCGGGGGATCTGGCGGCGCCCAATGAAGCCCAGCCCACCGAGCTCCGCCCCGCGATGGCCGCCTTCCACGTGGAGGGGAATACGGCCACGGTTTCCTACGACGTTCCGCTGCCTCCGGGCGAGGTCGACGAGTACCTCACCGGTTTGTTGCTTCATGATGCGGCGCGGGTGGTCAGGGAGAAGAGCGCAGCCGGCCTGCCCATCGACCAGGTCGAACGGGTTAGGGCCAATGGAAAGCGCGATGGCGAGTACGTCGAGGCAGGAGTTCTCGATTTGGTAGAGCCGGGCGTCATTCCGGAGCTCGCAGCCCCCGAGCTGGTGCCGCATGCCCCGACTACCGGCTACGACCCGCTCGCTCACCTCGGTGATCAGGAGTTCGATGTTCGGCCCGGCATCGCTTCGGCACGACCCGACGAGGGGCTCGATCCATTCGCCGACGATCTCGAGCTGTCCCGTGGCGTCGAAGTGTCGCTCCGGGCGGCGGGGATCGATCCGGCCCGTGCCACCCTCGAGGATATGACGCTCGGCCTACTCGCTGTCGGCGGCTACACCGTTGCCCCCGTCCCCGCCAAGGACCGCGACCGCTTGCGATACATTGCCAGCCGAGCCGGCGCTGAGACCCTGATCGAGGTGCTTCCCCACACCGCGGGAGACCACCCGGAGCTGAGCGAGCAGGCGGTCAACCAGTTCACCGTTGCCGTTGCGGAACGAAACCCGACCCGGGCCATGCTGATCACCGACAAGTACGGTCCATACATGATCTACGAGAAGGAGCGGCGCAACCCGAACTTGCGGTTTATCACGCGCGAGCGGCTGCAACCCTTCGTCGACAGTTTTGCATTGCAGTAGGCGTCGCCTTCGGCTCGCCTACTGAGTTCTCAGTCTTCAGCAGGACAAGAAGACCCTTCCGGTTTGATGACTGATGACCGACGACTGACGGCTGGGAACTGGGAACTGTCTCCTCTCACCCCGAAACCTCTACTTTCTTCTACACTGGGTCTCGCGACAAAGGAGATCAATTGCTGTTCGCGTTCATCAGGAACATTGGTGGTCCAGAGCTGCTCATCATCCTTCTGATCGTGGTCCTATTTTTTGGTGCGTCGCGTCTTCCCGGCCTGGCGAAATCCCTTGGCCAATCCGCCAGGGAGTTGAAGAAAGGGCTCGAAGAGGGTGCAGACGACGAAGAGACCGTCGAGGAGTCCGACGTCTCCTGATAACGGTTTCTCTGATCGGGACAATGCCCAGCTAGCAAGAGCCCGATCCAGGAGCCATCACTCCCAGGTGGACCGGGGAACCGAATTGTTGGGATCGACGTTCTTCCCCAGGGTGCGGGAAGTAGATGGCTGACGAATTCACTCCAAGTTGGGAAGATGTCGCGCAGCGGTACGGGCGAAAGATCTACAACTTTGCCTATCGCCTCACGGGGAACCCCGACGATGCTGCCGATCTCGTGCAGGAGGTGTTGCTGCGTGTCCGAAAAGGCCTCTCCGGTTATAGGCCGGGGTCGTTTGAAGGGTGGCTGTGGCGCATCACACGCAACGCCTTCCTCGACGGTGTGCGCCGCAAGGCCAGGCGCCCCGAAACGACCTTGCCCGAGGGAGATCATCACGCACTCGGCTCCAGCCCGTCCCCCGATGAGGTGCTGGCTTCGGTGCGGCTGTCAGACAATGTCCAGGCAGCGTTGCTCAAGCTGCCATATGCGTTCCGGGAGGCGGTGGTGCTCTGCGACGTGGTCGGCCTCACCTACGACGAGATCGCGGATGCCACCGATATTCCGGTCGGAACCGTCCGTAGTCGCATCCATCGCGGCCGCAAGATGCTCAGAGGGCTGTTGACATGGCCGGTGTGAACCCCCTGGGACGAGAGGAGCTGTTCTCAGCCTTCCTCGATGGTGAGCTGACCACCGAGGAGGCCGAATTCGTCAACGAGATCCTTGGCGGCGACGAAGAGGCGATGGAGGAGTTCCGTGGCATCCAGCAGGTGCGCAAGGCCTTGCGTATGCTCCCTGACCTCGAGATCCCCGGCTGGCTGCTCCCCGACGGCCACCTTGGCGACCAGCTCTCCTCCTACCTCGATGGCGAGTTGTCCGCAGCCGAACAGCGCACAGTCTCCGATCACGTCATCAGCTGCGCCGACTGCCGCGCCGAACTGCATGACCTCGATCGGGCTCGGATCGCGGTCCGGTCGCTGCCGGGCGTGGAGACGGGTCAGTTTGATCAAATCCCTGTTATCCCGAAGCCGCGGCGTCGCCGTGCCGTCGCCGTCGGATCGATCGGGATCGCCGCCGCCGTCGCCGTGATCCTCGGCCTCGCGTTCGGTAGTCAACAGCAACCCACTATCTCGCTCGATGACCTGACGACTCAGCACATCGCCCGGGCGTCGGCCGAGCCAGGGTTCGCCGTCTTCCCGGCTGGATTCGAGATCCCTGCGCCATGAGCGCACCACGTCTTGCGATCCTGGGCACGCTGGTCGTCGGGGCTATGACGCTGACCGTCTCGCCTGCCCTCGCCGACGGTCTCAATGAGTATCTGGAGGAGGCCGACCAGGCCGTGTACTCGGGGACGCAATTCGTCTCCACGACCTGGGATGGGGTCGAGGCGATGGGCATGGTCGACGTGCGGCACTTCGGTGGGATGGCGATGGTCGGCTCGGGACCTGTGTACACGATGATCGGGCAGGGCAAGGTCAATACCGTCGGCTCGCCAGATTCGGCTTTGGCTTATGTTCCCAGAGCCCGAGCCCCTGTGAACCACGCCTACGACCTCGCAGGTGCCGAGCTGTCCACTCGCTTCGGGAGGACGGTCAAAACCATCGACATCGTCGAAAACGGCGTGCTCCGGGTGCGGATGGTCATCGACATCGCAACGAAGGCAGCGCTGGAGACCGAGGTCTTCGACGGCGACGGCAACCGCTTTCGCTTCTCGACCATGTTCGAATTCTCGGACTCGGTGGCGGGTATGGAGGACTACGAGGACGACGGTGATTACCAGATGATGCTCCCCCTGGACGAGGCCGGGGTGCCGGATCGAGCGGGCCGTTATCGCCTCATAGACGCCTACGGTGTTCCAGCCGAAGCCGAGCACGGCTTCTACACCGACGGGCTGTTCCGGTTCTCGCTGTTTGCCTTCGATGGCCGTCACGATGTGACCAAGATTGAAGACGGTCACACATGGGGCGTTGACGGCTTCGAGTATGTCACCGTGATCAGACCCGCCGAGGTGCGGGTGCTGTGGAACGCGCCCGACCAAACCTTCGTCCTGATCGGTGACCTCCCACCCGATCACCTCGAGGAGGTGGTGGCCGCTCTGCCCCGTCCCGGCCAGCGCAACTGGTTTGCCAGGGTCTGGCATCGGTTGTTTGGGTAGTCGGTGTCGCTCCCCGGTCCCCGGCCCCCGAGCGGAGGGGGCCACATCTTCGCCTCTCCCACGAAGTGGGGGAGGCGCGAACAGACGAAGTCTGCGAGCGGAGGGGGCTTTGGGGGCTGGCTACATCCAGTTGAGCTCATCTGAACGGATGGCCCACAAAGCCCCCTCCGCGTTATGGCTGGCGCCATAACGCGTCTCCCCCCGCTTTCGCGGGGGGAGACGAAGGAAGGCGACTCAGTCTCTCCCAATCTCTCTCCGGGCGATCACCATCTGGTGTACCTCATCCGGGCCGTCGGCGATTCGCAGCGTTCTGCCATGGGCCCACATCCTGGCGAGGGGGGTGTCGTCGGAGACGCCGGCGCCACCGTGAATCTGGATCGCCTTATCAAGAACCCACAGCATCATGCGTGGCGCCACCACCTTTATCGCTGATATC
>JACZST010000106.1 GCA_022574065.1 Acidobacteriota bacterium | reverse complement strand
AAGCATCCAGGCCAGCTGAGAACGAGGCAACGACGTCGTTGGCGTCGAACGTGGTGCCGTCGTGGAAGAGCACGCCCTGTCGCAGTTCGCACGTCCACAGGTCCAGTGACGCGTTGGAGAAGCAGTTGGTTGCCAGCTGCGGCTGCACGTCGCCGGTCGTGGTGTACGAGTACAGCGCTTCAACCACCTGGGCGCAGGCACGGAGCGACTCACCGTCGGTCTCGTCCGAGCAGTACAGCGAGATGGGCTCGTTGCCTTGCACGAACACGACGGTGTCCGTCCCATTGTCCCACAGGTTGAACATCACCTGACCCCACGGTGGGGCGTAGGCGCCTGATGCGGCTGCAGTGGCTGCAAATGCACTTCCGGCATGGGCGATCGGCACCATCGGGAGCAACTCCTTGATGGCGTTATTGGCCTCCTGATACAACGGTGCGGCAGCGATCGGGTCGGTCGCTTGCGACGCCGTCTTCAGTGGTTCGTAGATCGCCGGGATGGGATCTCCGAACTGGGCGTTGGTCTCGGCGAAGTGGAAGTCGAGGAAGTTGGTGACGTGTGGATAGTCACCCGTCCACCCAAGGAGGTGGATCCCATCCAGGCCGCCTGCCGACGACGTCTGGATGAACTCTCCAGATTCCATCACCACTACCTCGGCGTCGATGTTCAGGTTCTCCTTGAGCTGAGCCTGAATGTCGGCAGCCACGTTGCCCGGTGAGGGCAGGTAGCCGCGGGTCACGTCGCGGTAGTAGATCTTGGTCTCGAACCCGTCGCCGAGGCCGGCCTCCTCGAGCAGTGCCTTGGCCGCTTCGATGTCGAAGTCGTACCACGAGTCGCCTTCGCACCCGTTCTGCACCGAGCACGGTGTGAAGTGCGATGCGGTCTCCGATCCTTCCGGATAGAACGTGTCGATGATCCGCTGCCGGTCGATACCCAATGCGACCGCCTGGCGGACCCGAACGTCGTCCCACGGCGCGAAGGTGTTGGTGAAGCCCATGTAGAACACGTTGGGCTCCGGCTTGTCCAGCAACACCAGGTCGGGGTCGCCTTCGATCGTTGCGTAGTCCTCCGGACCTGGGAACGTCATCCCGTCGGCGTTGCCTGACTGCAACTCGAGGAGTCGCCCTGCACTATCGGTCACCCACTTGAGGACGGCCGTTTCGTGCGGCGCCTTGGTGCCGTAGTAGTCGTCGAACCGGGCGTAGACGACGGAGTCGCCCTTGACCCACTCAACGAGGGAGTACGGGCCGGTGCCGACCGGGTTGTCCAGCGGAGCGCCACCCGTCGCCTCCAGGTTCTCCTCCGATTGGATGCCGAAGACGCCGAATGCGATCTGTGCCAGGAACGCTGGATGCGCGCCGCACAGGTCGAATACAACGGTGAATTCGTCGACGGCCGTGATCGATTCGACCCTTCCGCCGTATTCACATCCTCCGGCGTCGAGAACCAGGCCCTCGAAACCGGGGTCGGGGGCGGCAGTCGTGGTGGCTGCCGCCGTCGTGGTGGTGGTGTCTTGAGCCGCCGTCGTGGTGGTATCATCGCTGGTACCACATGCGGCGGCTACGAGCGCGAACGCGAGGACCGCGCCCACCCACCATGTCTTTGATTTCATCCTTGTTTGCCTCCTTGTCCAACCCACAGCGGCCCGGCGAGCCAGGCCAGAGCGCGCACGGTAGCCGCTGAACTTATCGGTGAAAAGCCGCGATACCAGTACCTGGTAGTCGGGTGCGTGCTTCCCGGTGACCACCGACCATCACCTGCCAGCTGCCAACTACTGGGCATGAGCCCGCGTCAGCCTCATGATGCTGCCAACGAGGATGAGCGCGGCACCCGTCATCACGGCATAGAACCCGACGCCGATGGTGAGCTCGAGTGGTGTGGGGACCAGCAGCATGGAGCTCATCTTCCAGCTGGCAACGACAAAGGTCGAGCAGGCGAGAACGATGCCAGCCCACGCCGGCCATTGGGAGGCCTTGGTGAAGGCAACGGCGGCGACGGCGACGTAGGCACCCATCGCCACGTAGTACGGAATCATCGACTCGGTCTGTTGGTACCACTGGAAGAACGTCAACCCGGCGCCCTCCCGAAAGACGGCCGCCTTGTTGAACCAGGGCAGCACGACCAAACCCACGATGACGAGGGTGGACCCGGCCACGATCAGGGTTGACCAGATCCTTTGCCCGGTCAGCAGTTCACGATCGAGGCCCGTGGTCGGCGACGAGTACATGTCCGGGACGGTACCACCGGAGGGCCGCTGCGAACCCTGGGCTCCGGGGTCCGGGAGCCGCCCCTGCGAGCCCAGGGTTCGGGGGTCCGGGAGCCGCCCCTGCGAGCCCAGGGCTCGGGGGTCCGGGAGCCGCCCCTGCCAGCCGACGGAACGAGGCGACTCGGTCCGACGGAGCCGTGGGTGAGCTCCACGCCGGCGACTACAAGAGCACCATCGACCTTGCCGTCGCCGCAGCGCTGCTTCGCAACGACAAGCTCCGACTGGTGGACGTGCGCGGGGACTTCCAGTTGTCAGGTCGCTCGCTGCGCCCGAGCCATTCTTCGTCTCTCCGGCCTTGGCGGGGCAGAGGGGGCTTTGGACGCTTGCTGGTCGCAGCTGGGCTCATTGCGATCACGAAACTCCCAGAGGCCCCTCCGCTCGGTGGCTGCGCCGCCTCGCGCCTCCCCCGCGGCGCTGCCGCTTGGGGGAGAGGCGAGTATTCCGGGGTACGATCCGCCCTTGAAGCGCACAACCCTGCTCCTCGCTGTCGTCGCCCTCGCCGCGCCCGGCTGCTCCAGTCCAGAGCGCCTCGACGGGATCGACCTGCCACCCGCGGCTGTGCCGGAAACGATCGAACCGTCGTCATGGGCGGTGACCTTCAGCCACGACTTTGCCCCAGGAACGTGGTCTGAAGGCACCCATGCTTACGAGCTCGCTCTTGCCTGTGAGGCCATCCTCGATGAGCCGACGCGAACACAGCCGCTCGCTTTCGATGTCCTGTCACCCACCGAGCTCTTCGACCAGCCGATCTACCTCAGGGTCGTCGGGCTCAGTCATTTCCTGATGGGGCCGCAAACCGTGTTCACCATCGATCCGAAGCAGCCGACGAAAGCCGCTCTCACCATCATCGGGGTATCAGAGGCGGATGCGATAGAGGCCACACAGTCCTGCGCCGGCGCCGTCTTCTACGACGGCTTGGATCCCCTTCCGCTGGTTCCCCAGCCGCCGTTCCAGCCGTAGCCATGTCAACTACCCCGAACCGACAATCTGGTGGGGCGTGGGGAAAATCATTGCGCGGCGGTGTTCCCCGCAGCAGCCATGGCGGGTGGACGTCCCCCGCGGATCGGCCGGTCGCGCTCACAGCCGCGACCTTGTTAAGGGCCCCTCGTCATGTTCCGGATCGGCTATGTGACAGCATCCAGTTGTACAACGCCGGGTCGCGATACGCCCGCTCGTACGTCTCGAAGTGCCCGGCATCCGGATACGCGGTCCAGTCGACCGTTGTATTGCACAGCTCCTCGTAGTCCCGCACCACGGTTTCGCTGACCCCAAACTCGGAGATCAGGTCCTGCTCGCCGTGGATCGCCCACACGGGAATCTCGGCGAGCCGGCAGGTGAACGACGCGGCGGGGAGCTCGGTGGATTGGTAGCCGCTGCCCGATAGCGAAACCATCGCTGCGTATCGCTCCGGGTAGGTACTGCCCAGAAACCACGAGCCGTAGCCGCCCATGGACAGACCGGTCAGGTAGACACGGTCGGGATCGACGAGGTAGGTGTCGAGCGCCTCCTGGACGACGCCATCGACGAGCTCCATCTGGCCCTTGCTCCACCAGGCCGTGTTGCCTGCAGCCTGTGGTGACACCACGACGAAATCGAAACCCTCAGGCTCCTCACCGAGCTCGAGGACGGCCGGGAGCCCGAAGCTGACCACGAACTCCGAGTTGTAATCCGGATCACCCGACCCGTGGAGAAAGACGATGAGCGGGTACTCCCGGTCGCGGTCGTCGCCGTAGCCTTCGGGGAGCCACACCAGGTAACGCATCGTTGCCCCATCTTCGGCGGTGTGGAGAGCCTGGAGGTGTTGCCTTGTGGGGACCTCCTCGGCCTGGGCGCAGGCGGCGAGCACGAGCGCGAATGCGGCGACCGGACCGAGGATGCGACGAAACATCGAGCAGAGGTTACCTGCACCCGAACTCGTTGCTCCCGCCGCTTCTCCCCTTCGGGGTGTGTACCGCCTGCAGGGCGGGTACAGGTCTTTGCTCCCCCTCAGCTCAGGGGGAATACCGTCCGCAGGGCGAGGAGGGGAGCTTCCCCCTAGCGGGACTGGCTCGCCGTTACTCGCTGTTGACCCCGAACCGAATCAGTGGGGCACTGGCCACCCAACGGCCGATGATGTGATCGACCTTTCCGGGAGGGTTGTCCCAACTTTCCAAGAGGATCCGGCGCAGCACCGCCTCGCGGTCATCCGGGTCCGTCAACACTTCGGCAGTCGCCGGGACGTCGGCTTGGACGCCTCGCTTGAGATGGAGGGTGAACTCCGGGTTAGTGCCCAGATTGGCCAGCCAGTCCCGCTTCCGCCCCGGGCTGCCGGTGATGTAGTGCTCGCCGTGGAGACTGTGGAAGACGATCTCGATCCGCCGCGGCTGACCGGTCTTGCGGCCCGTCGTTGTGATGTCGGCGATACCGCCCTGGTTGAGTGCTTGTTCGATTGATGGATCCATGACGGCATCAGCCTCGGAGTGGGTGCTCCTATTCCGCGGACGGGTCAACCCCTCCTGTCAGCGGCTGGTCGCTGCCACCGCCCAAAGGGGATGAGACGGAGAAGGAGATCGGAAGGGCGGTCAGTCGTCGGCGCCGACCATCGCTATCCGTAGTCGCTCAGCGAGGTCGTCGTCGGAAATGATCCCCGAGGCTGTCAGTCGCGGTACCAGTCTCACCCAGCCGTCCCACTGTATTTGGGCTCTCCGCAAATAGACGCTTGCCTCATCGAGGCGGCCTCTGGCTGCGAACGCAATACCGGTCCAGAAGGCCGCCTCTCCGCCGGTAGCAGAGTCGGACACCATCTCGCTGGCAGCTTGGTAGGCGCTGAGAGCAGCCTCGAAGTCGTTCTTGGAGAGGAACTCATCTCCCTCGATGAGGGCTATGTAGGCGCGGCGAAGCTGGATCAGGCGGCGCAACTCTCTCAGAGGATGGGGATGATCCTCGACCCGGAGATCGAAGAGCCGGTCCTCTGACGCAATGCCGGTCGGCTGAGGACGCACCACGACAATGGCTGCAGACTGTTTGCCCCTTATGTCTCCGCCTTGTGTCTCCGCAGCCTCGAGCGCCGTCATCAGCCTTTCGGTGAGATCGCCGTCGGCGGCTTCGAAGGCATCGGCCATCGCACGCCAGACGGAAGCCCGGCCCATGATGTTGGCCTGGACCGAGTACTGCTCTCCTATCAGATGCCCTGCTTCGGGAATACAGCTGTCTCCCGTGTAGCCGGCGACCCTGCCTAAGTGGTCGACGATGCCTATCTGGCGAAAGGCTCTTTCAGGGTCACCCTCTAGGAGGTGTTCGAGCACGGTGGCTGGTTCTTCCCCGGATCTCAGCAGTTCCAATGCTCTCGGTCCGTGACTTGGATTGGGTACCGACTGGGTGGCAACAGCTCCAACCCCAGATTCGATATACGGCACCATGCTCCCGACCGAGAACCAATGAGACTGAACAGCCACTCCCATTGATCCGGACTGGTCGCGAGCCACGATCGAGTAGGTAGCGATTGGGCGCCGCCACCTCCCGGCTGGGTTTTGCTCGGTGGGGTACGTCACCGGAGAAATCCTACGTGGCTCGGGACGCCGGAGCGTCGTACGTGTCTACGGGCTCACGGTGGGTCACTGCAGACACGTACGACAGGGATCTCATCTCGGAACCACCGCATGCGCTCGATTACCCTCAGATACAGATGTCTGGCCCTGAATCGACTGCGAATCTCACCCCGTGGGTGCCTCTTGCGGCGCGTCAGTGGCTCCACGCGTCCGATCCTGAGGTGAAGCACCGGGTGGTCGAGGGTTCGACGCTTTTTGCCGACATCTCGGGGTTCACCAAGCTGTCAGAGCGCCTCGATCGGATCGGTCTGGAGGGCGCCGAGCACGTCACCGAGGTGATCGCCGACGCCTTCAACCGCCTCCTCGAGCCCGCCTACTCTTATGGGGGCACGCTCGTGAAGTTCGGTGGGGATGCGTTGCTGTTGTTCTATCAGGGCGAGGACCACGAGCTGCGGGCCGCCAGCTCGGCGCTCGAGATGCGCCGGCGCGAAAATCGCTCCCGTACGCCCACACTGAACAAAGTCGGCCAGATTCGGGCCTGTCGAGCAGGCGATGACCATTGTCTTTGGGTTGGCCAGACCGCGCGGTCCGCGTCCTAGCCCGCCCCGCTCGAAGCCATTGTCGACTAGTCCCCGCCGTGGTGGTCGTCGGGGATGGCCTCGGTGTGGATCGTTCGGTCACGGTGAACATGCCGCCCCTCGACCGGTTGGTGTGCCGGGTCGTCGATGACCAGCCCGTCGCCGTCGCGATGCACCGAGATGCCGCCGTACGCAGCTGCCAAATGGCCCTCCGTGAGCACTTGTTGCGGTGGACCCGAGGCGACCACCCCTCCCGACAGCAGCACCACATGATCGGCGGCCCTTGCCTCGGCCAGGTCGTGGGTGCTCATCACCACCGTGCACCCGTGTGCGTTCTCGTGGTGGATCACCGAATCGATGGCCTGCGCCGAGATGAGGTCGAGCCCGGTCAGCGGTTCGTCGAGCAGCAACATGTCATGGTCCTGCGCCAGTCCCTGTGCCACGAACACCCGCTGCCGCTGCCCAC
>JACZST010000105.1 GCA_022574065.1 Acidobacteriota bacterium | reverse complement strand
CGCCTAAATTCGATCGTGACGGTACCGCGATCAAACTTGTCGGGAATGAAGTACTCAACAGGGCAAAGAAACTACTACTGCATATACAGAAGCAAGCTGAGCATGATCGACAACAACGCCCTTCTCCTGTGCCTGCTCACTCCGTACTTACCGACTCTTTAGGTTTAGGTGCCGTAGCATGGCCAATTCTGAAAGGACAACAGCGCAAGAAGGCACTATCGATCGGAGACCAAGTTACTCTTCAAGAAGCGACCGACTATCTGCGAGGCGCACCAGGTAATCACAATCTCATTAGTTCCTTCGGAACAGACGACCGCAAGCAGAATCTTCAGAAGGCTATAGAGTCATTTCGGACCGCGGCGGATCAATGGGCAGCCGGCCACTTACGCGATCCAAAACTGAATTGGCTCGTTCCAGAGCCGCTTATCGACGGTCGGAACCGATTTTACGAGGGGTGGCTAGAACATGTGAGTGATCCATGGCGCTCACGCCTGGAAGGCTGTCAAAGAGCGAATCGCTGGCTACCTCTTCTATCGGTTGAGGCAGTTAATGTGCTAAAGAAAATGAGCGCAGCCGACTACGCATTCATTTCGACAGTGCTGGGCCGGGCGTCGTTGTTGATTGGTGACGAGGGCGCGCTGAAGCCTTGGCGCGGAACTTTCCGCCCTGAACTAGGGAAGCTGCCAGTCGGTTACTTGTATCAGGTAGACGCAACCAACAAGCTAGACAGAATCCTCAGTCGTCTAACGTACGCGGGCTGCCAGAATATTGGTCACCTGGTTATCCTCGACCAGGAGGCCTGGCAACTCTCTCGCGATGTTTCCTTGAGCGAGTGGGGCAAGCTCAAATAGGTTCTTGATGAACTAGGCTAACGCAGCTATCTCGGTCTTCTTCTCCTTCGTCTGCTCCCACATTTGGTCTTGTTCGGCATTCGACTTGGAAGGCACAAGTCTTGATTGCCACGCCACCTTGAGTTCTGCGATTCCATCATCGTCAAGGGGGTCGATGACCTCAGCGGGTGTGAGGTCGATGGGTGCGACATTCGGGCTGCCGCCGCATTGACGATCGCGGCCCTTCGCGCGGACGGCACCACCACCATCGTCGGAGCCCACCACGTCGACCGTGGCTACGACGGCTTCGTCGAGAAGCTGCAAACTCTCGGAGCCGACATTCGGCGCGTGTAGCGGGAGACCGGTGATGATCCGCCTGCTGGCATCTTTGATCCTCGCGCTTGGCATTGTCCTCGGCGCCATGCCGGTGCTCGCTGCGGAGGACTCGGTGACGCTGATCCCTGCGGACGGCACCGAGTTCGAGGTGAACGGGCGTACCTACGTCGGCGCACTCACCATCACCGGATCTCCTGGCGGTCTCGCCCTCACCGAGGTGACAACGGTGGATCGCTACCTGACTGGGATCAAGGAGGTGCCCTTCGGGTGGCCGCAGGATACGCTGGCCGCCCAGGTCGTCGCCGCCCGCACCTACCTGGCCAACACGCTGCGCAACGGACGCTCGGCGCTCGGGAAAGAGCATGGCTTCGACATCTGTGCCTCCAGCGCCTGCCAGGTGTACGCGGGGATCGGCTATCTCGACGAGCCCGGCGGGGAGCGCTGGGTCGCCGCCGTCGAACGCACCGGCGGCGAGATCCTCACCTACGACGGGCAGCCGATCCTCGCCGTGTACTCATCGAGCGCTGGGTCGCGCACTATGGCCGTTCAGGATGTCTGGGGCGGCACGCCGCTTCCCTATCTCCAGCCCGTCGACTCACCCGAGGAGGGCGTGTCGCCGTACGCCTCGTGGGAGGTCCAGGTGCCGTCCCACGCTTTCGTCGACATCCTCAGCGCAGATGGTCACGATGTCGGTGGCGAGCTGCTCGACCTCGTCCATGTCGTGCTCCCCGAGGGGGAAGGGCGAGCAACGGTTCGGATCACGACTACCGGGGGAGCCACCACCGTGCTGGCGAGCGAGATCAAGGGAGCGATGAACCGGCAGGGCTCAGACCTGTATCCGGAACTGCTCCCAGGCACGCGTACCGATGGGAAGCGCCTACCTCAGGCGCTTCCCTCCTACAACTTCGCCGTGTCGTACACCGCGCGGCGCGACTTTCCCGAGGGAGTGCTCGACTACCTGTTGCCCGAGGACGCAACCCGGGTGGGCTCGGTCTCCTTCGTTGGGGAAGGCTGGGGCCACAACCTCGGGATGAGTCAGTACGGCGCACTCGCCATGGCGCAGGATGGAGCCGACTACCGGGAGATCCTGGCGCACTACTACGGAGGGTTGATCCCAGAGGACGCCGGGTCGCATCTACCAGACTCGGTGGTGGTTGGGCTCGGCTGGGAATTGAACAGCGTGACGGTGTCGGCGTCTGGGCGGTTTGAGCTGGTGGCGGATGGGCTACCGGTCGGGCCCATCGCCGGAGGTATCTGGTCGGTGTATATCCATGACGGTGAGCTCGTTTTGGCGCCTTCTTTTGGCTCTCCGGCGCCACCCGATCCAGGACGCAGACCGATCGCGATCTGAAGTCGTTGCAATAGCGGCGGCGAGGCGTTTACCTTGTCCACATGACCACCGAGCAGGAAAACGTCATCGAGATTGCCTCGCCAACCGACAAGCCCGAAGTCGGCTTCGGCGGCGACATCGATCTCGAGGTGCTCGAGTCCACGCTGGAGTACATCCGGCCTGCTCTCCAGGCCGATGGCGGCGACCTCATCCTGCTCGGAGCCGAATCGGGCAAGGTCACCATCCAACTCGTCGGGGCCTGCGGCGGCTGCCCGTTGTCGACGATGACCCTCACCGCGGGGATCGAGCGGATTCTCCGCGACCGTGTACCAGGGGTCACCACCGTCGAAGCTATCTGAGACGAGACGCAAGACGCAAGCCGGACCCCGCAGCTTGCGGGACCCGAACCGGTGGGTCGCGAGTCGCGATATCGGTCTGCCGTAAGGTCATTGGCGTGACTCTTGTGGATGACGCTCGGAACGGTGACCGCCGCGCCCTCGGCCGTCTGGTCAGCGACGTCGAGGATGACACCACAACGGGTAGAAAGACGCTGGCGGCGGTGTACCAGGACGGAGGGGCTGCCTGGATCACCGGTATCACCGGGGCGCCCGGTGCTGGCAAGTCGACATTGGTGGATCTGCTCATCGAGCACGCCCGTGCGAGTGGGCCGGTGGCGGTCGTTGCCATCGACCCTTCCAGCCCGTTCACCGGAGGAGCCATCCTGGGCGACCGGGTGCGGATGCAGCGCCACACCGACGACGACGGCGTTTATATCAGATCGATGGCGAACCGGGGCCACCTCGGGGGCATCGCGGCGGCGACGCCGCGGGTCGTCGCTCTGCTCGATGGTCTCGGCTACTCCGAGATCCTCATCGAGACGGTGGGGGTGGGCCAGGCGGAGGTGGAGGTCGCTTCGTCGGCCGACACCGTCGTTGTGGTGGTGAACCCGGGTTGGGGAGACTCCATCCAGGCGGCCAAGGCCGGCCTGCTCGAGGTCGGAGACGTGTTCGTCGTCAACAAGGCCGACCGGCCGGGAGCGAAACAGGCGGTCAAGGAGCTGATCGGCGCGCTCGAGATTGGCCAGGCACGTCCGTGGTTGCCACCGGTGATCGAAACCGTCGCCACCGACGGTGCCGGCCTCGCCGAGCTGTGGGACGCGATCGGCGCCCACCGGAGCCATCTCGACGAGTCCGGAGAGCGCGAGCAGCGCCGTCTGGTGCGGGTTCTCGCCGAAGTCGAGGCGGCGTTGAGAGCCAGCCTCCGCCAGACGGCGACATCCAGCGGGGCATTGGCACCAGAGATCCTCGACCGGGTGTTGGCTCGCCAGGTCGATCCGTGGTCGGTGGCGAGCGAGATGGTGGCTGGGGGTTTGTTCGAAACGTCCTAGATCGTGACGATCGAGCAGCCCTCGTCTGAGCTGTAGCCTGCGCGGTCTTGGTCAACCTTGGAGGCTCGCCATGACCCACGTCGATTATGCCGTCGTCGACGGTGTTGCAACCATCACGCTGAACCGGCCGCCGGTAAATGCCCTCAATGCCGAGCTCATCGCCGACATCGACGCTGCCGTCGGCTTGGCGGAGGATCCCGAAGTTCGCGCCGTTGTCATAACCGGCTCGCCCCGCTTCTCGGTTGGCGCCGACATCACAGGGTTCGAGGAGGCACTCGAGGGCAATGCCGAGGATCGCCAGTCTGTTGGTCTCGCCGCCGCGGTCGCACGCCTCGAAGCCTTGCCGAAACCAACGATTGCGGCCGTGTACGGTTTCGCCCTCGGCGGCGGCCTCGAACTGGCGATGGGTGCCGACCTGAGGTATCTGGCCGAGGATGCCAAGGTCGGTCAGCCGGAGATCCTGCTCGGTATCATCCCCGGGGCTGGAGGCACCCAGCGGCTGACGCGGATCGTCGGCTACCAGCGCGCCAAGGAGCTGTGCCTCAGTGGGCGTCACATCACCGCAGACGAAGCGGCCGCGATAGGGCTGGCCGACGAAGTCGTTCCCGTCGACGACCTGCTCGAGGTCGCCACCGCGACCGCAAAAGGATTCGCCACAGGACCCACCCGGGCCTATGCCGCGGTCAAGCGCGCCGTCGGCGAGGGGTATGAGGTCCCCCTCGAACACGGTCTGGCAATCGAAGCCGAGGTGTTTGCCGAGGTCTTCTCCACCGAGGACGCCAAGATCGGCATTGCCGCCTTCCTCGCCAAGGAGAAGCCGAGCTTTGTAGGGCGTTGAACGTGAGTCGACAGTCCACAGTCCTCAGCCAGAATCGCTGATGACTGATGACTGATGACTGACGGCTGAAGGCTGGCTCGGATAGCCTGCTCGGGATGGCCAGGGTGAAGGTTCCCGCGTGGGTAGGCAGGACGGCTGTTGGGGTCGTCGTGATCGGCGTGCTCTTCACTGTCGGCTGGGCCTGGCTCCACGCCAACCAGATCAGGTCGGAGTTCCTCGTGCCGACCGCCGATGACCGTCCGTACCGCGCCGAGGTGTTTGCCACACCGCCGGGGAGGGTGGTTCTCCCGCCGTTCGAAGAGCTGTCTCGGGATGGGATCTGGGGGTTCGAGACCGAGGCCGGTGGCTACACCCAGCTCACCTCGCTCGATCGCCCAGGTGAAGCCGAGATGATCTGGAACACCACGCCGTTCGGCGATGGGGTGGAGCCAGGAGATATGGGGCGGGTGGACGTGGATGCCTACCCCGGTGATCCGACCGTTGCCCACGGACTCGGCTTCCAGGACCAACGGGCGCCCGGGGAGCTCGGGCCGCATCCGGTGTGGTTCATCGACGGGCGCCGCTCCACCTGGGTGGTCATCGCCCACGGGCGAGGTACCGATCGACTCACCCAGTCGCTTCGCATTATTCCCCGGCTGGTCGAGGAGGGCTTCCCTGTGCTCGTCGTCACCTATCGCGACGACGTCGGCGCCCCCGCCGGCCCGACCGGGCTTCGCACCTGGGGGCTGACCGAGTGGCGCGACCTCGATGCCGCACTCCTTTTCGCCGAACGAGAGGGGGCTCGCGACTACATCCTGTACGGGTACGACCTCGGCGCCGAGATCATCTCGATGCTGCTCCACGAAAGCGAACGGGTCGGTGCGGTGCGTGGCGTGATCCTTGACTCGCCGGTGTTCGACTTCGAGGCTTATGTCGATCACAACACCGGATGGATCCCCGCTCCGATCGGTGCCCTCGGCAAGCAGTTCGCCAGGATTCGGTTCGGCATCGAATGGGCGGAGTTGGACCAGATCGCACGGGCCGACCAGTTCGATGTCCCGGTGTTGGCCATCCACGGCGTGGACGACGACATCTCCCCGATCTCCGGCACGGAGCAGTTTGTCGCTGCCCGGCCCGGTGAGGTCGAGCTGTTGCGTATCGAGGGCGCAACCCACGGCGACGCCTGGAACGTCGCCGTCGCCGAATACGAGGAGGCCGTGGTCGCGTTCGTGCAACGAGTAGCAGGGGAGAGCTGAGCGGACTTGCGACTCAGAACGCGCCAGACTGACACACCGATGATCTATCTCGACAACGCAGCGACGACACCGATGCGTCCCGAAGCCAGCGCCGCGATGCAGCCGTACCTCGGTGACCGTTTCGGCAACCCCTCGGGTATTCATGCCGTGTCTCGTCGCGCCAAGGACGCCATCGAGGAGGCGCGAGAACGGATCGCGGCGGCCCTCGGCGCCGCCCATCCCCTCGAAATCGTGTTCACCGGCGGGGGCACCGATGCCGACAACCTTGCCGTCGTCGGCTCGGCTTTGGCGTCCGGTGGTGGCGTGGTGACGACGGCCGTCGAGCACGATGCCGTGTTGGAATCGGCGCGCTTTGTCGAGCGTCTTGGTCACCCCGTCACCATCGTCGGTGTCGACGGGGATGGCAGGGTCGATCCGGCCGCGATCGTCGCCGTCGTCGGCGACCACACCGCGGTGGTCTCGGTGATGAGCGCAAACAACGAGACCGGTGTGGTCCAGCCGGGACGTGAGGTTGCCGACGCTGTCGCAGCCGCCGCACCGGGTGTCCTGTTCCATACCGACGCCGTGCAGGCCTTTGCCTCGCTGCCTGTCACCGTCGAGGCGACCGGCGCCGACATGATCTCTGTGTCGGCCCACAAGATCGGTGGCCCGCAGGGTGTCGGCTGTCTGTACGTACGCGACGGGGTCGAGCTGGAGCCGGTGATCCACGGCGGTGGCCAGGAGCTTGGCCGGCGATCGGGAACGCACAACGTCGCCGGCATCGTCGGCTTCGCCGCCGCCGTTGAGGCTGCCGTTGCCGACCGGGGTCGTTTCCGATCGGTCGTTGGCTCTGCCAGGGATCGGGTCGAGTCCGAGCTGGCTTCCCGGGTCAAGGTCGACGTGACCGGAGCCGACGCCGAGCGGCTCGTATCACACG
>JACZST010000104.1 GCA_022574065.1 Acidobacteriota bacterium | reverse complement strand
TGAACTGACATCGTCGCGACGATTTCGCTCTGGTCATTTGATAAGCCAAAATGCTCGGTGATTGCCAAGCCATCAGGTTTTTTGCTTCGGTACTTCCACTCCAAAAAGGCAGGGTCGCCCATCCGGGGTTCAGGCACAAACTTCTTGTTGAATCTAGCAATCTGTTCAATGTCCGCGTTGGAGACGAGGCTGATATTTCGCATCTGGGTACTGGTTAGCGCCTTGATCAATCGCACATCTGTAGTGTATTGCGTGGCGCCTCAACCAAACCTTCCCTGATTAACAAGTGGCTCCGCCGTCTACAATTATCGATTGGCCGGTAACGAATTTGGGGCCGCCGATGAGGATGGCCTCGCCCCGATCCCCCAAGTGAATGCCTCGGGCCGCCTCGAGGTAATCGAGGACCGCCTCGTCCTCGGCGCCTGGCTGCACCCACACGTTCTCGATGCCGAGCTCTGCAGCCCGCTGTAAAACGCGCAACGTCTGGTGTGGCGGCACCACGATGTTCACGATATCGGGCGTGACAGGCAGATCGCCGATGTCGGGATAGGCGGTGTCGCCATCGACCTCGTCGCGCCCCGGGTTCACCGGGTACACCCGGTACCCCTTCGCCTTGAGGTCGCGGTAAATGATCGACCCATACTTGGTGGTGTTGTCGGTTGCACCGACAACGGCAATCGCCGGGTTGCCCTCGTTGAGCAGTGTTGTGATCGGATCCATGATCAGGGAACCCTAACGGACGCACGGTGATTCCATGCTGCTCAGCCCTTCGACTCGGCTCCAGGGTTTCGGAAAACGGTCGCCGCCGTCTTCACCAGGAT
Source organism: Acidobacteriota bacterium (assembly GCA_022574065.1). Classification (GTDB taxonomy): domain Bacteria; phylum Actinomycetota; class Acidimicrobiia; order Spongiisociales; family UBA5794; genus JACZST01. The sequence goes on along the minus strand of JACZST010000104.1, from coordinate 6,067 downwards.
CTTCAGGTCGAGGCGGATGGATCTGTCGGCCACATACTTCTCGTCGAGTCCGGTGCGCACCTCCAGTGAGATCGTGTCCCTGCCGTGCACCTGGGCATACCCGGTCACGCCCGGCTTGACAGTGAACCTCGGATTGTCGAGGCCGATGAGATCGGCTTCGGCGGGCACCAGCGGTCGTGGCCCCACCAGCGACATTGACCCTTTGAGCACATTCCACAGGTTGGGTAGCTCATCGAGCGACCACCGCCGCAGCCTGGCGCCAACCGCAGTGACTCTGGAATCGTCATCGATGCTGATCGTGTACTCATCGTCCGAAGCACCGCGCTTCATCGCCTCTAGGTGCTCGTGGAACACGGCAGGGTCGTGGTCGATCGCCATCGTGCGGAGTTTGACCATCCAGAAGTTCTTGCCCCCTCTCCCGGTACGAAGCTGCCGGAAAAACGCCGGACCCCGCGAGTCCAGCCGCACCGCCAGCGCCGCAAGCGCCAGCACGGGGGCGAGCAGCACGATGGCGATCAGAGAGCCGCCGATATCCATCGATCGCTTCGCCACCACATAGCCGTGCGAGATCTCGCCTTCACCGCGATCGCGTGCGAGAGCGCCAACAATCAGCGCACCGAGCGCGACCGCTTCGCCGGCCAGGAATGCAACCGTCACATGAAGGATCGGATCAGAAATCGGAAGTACAAGCACCGCACCCGCAGCAACCAGGGCGCTCAGCCATGCCAGGGCGAGTCTGGTTGGCTGGCCACGTGCCACCAGAACCTGTCCGATGAAAAGCGCAGAAGCGGCCAACACCACACCGGAGGCCGCCACACCTGAGACCAGAGCAGTCGGCCGAAAGTCCTGCCCGAAGGCGATTGCTACCAGAGTCGGCCCGATGAGGGCGCCGATGAAGCCGCCGACCACCGCAAGCGCTGCCCCGGCGATACCGAGCCCCCGCGCCCATGAGCGGAGCTCGCGCTCTTCCCCGGTGGCAGCCATCTCGGTGAATGGCGGAAGCACTCTGGCGATCAGGTTGTAGCCGAGGGTCAACGGGGCCCTGGCGAGGAGCAGCGTCGCAAACGTGATGGAGAATTGGACGTCCGTGGCGCCAAGGCCAGCCGCTACCAACGGACCGGCCAGAAGCAGCGCCTGGGAGGCGGCCGAGGACAAGACCAGCCCGGAGAGCAAGCCGCGATCACCCATGGTGTCGATGTGCTCATCGGTGAGATCTCGCCGCGAACTTGGCATCGGCTGCTCCGGCCGCTTCCACGGACGCCACAGAAAGATGACCACTGGCCCGAGCACCTGGGCCCAGGCAAAACCCTGGACGGTCGCACCCATCGTCACAACGCCGATGGCGAGGGCAAGGCGGAATAGAGAAGCAGTCGCGCTGACGTACCCATAGGACCGGAACCGGCGATAGCCGGCGAGGTAACCACGCCCGACGGCAAAGAAGAAGTGGAAGGAGACGGTGCCGATGACGAACCAGACAAACGACGTATCGCCAAGGAAGTAACTGTCCGCCGTCGACCAGACGACGACGGCGCCCACGCCGGCACTGGAGACGGTCAGTGCTACCGCACGAACGGGCACAACCCAGCCCCTGGCGCCGAGGGTGAGCCTCCGAATCACGAACTGCTCGATCGGCAACAGGATGATTACGAAGGCGAGGAAGTGAGCGGTGAGCAGCGCTCCGATAGGTGCGAACCCCTCCGCACCGAGGCTGTGGCCTCCGAGAAACTGGTAGGCGTAGGCGGCGAGACCGGCGACAAAGCTGCCAACCACGATGTCGAGCGTGCCGTCGGAGCGCATATAGGAATATCGAGTGGCGCGAGAGGGCGTCGACTCGGATGGCTCGAGTTGCGTGGGATCGTCGGTCACAGGCTCATGTCACGAGGGCGATCGGGAGGTTACCCGGCCACCCGGCGCCTGCCGGTGATAGGCACGACTACTAGAGAGCTCGATTTATGATGCGGCTGCTGTGACCGCCTCCTCCGTCGCCTCCAACGCGCATCCATTGCTGGCGGCCGCTGCGTCCGTTTTCATCCCCGGACTCGGGCAGTGGATCGCAGGCGATCGGAGGAAGGCGAAGATCCTGCTCGCCATTGACGCGGCCCTCGTCGTCACCCTGCTCTTGTTCTTCAGAGACAGGGTTTCGGTCGTTACTGCTTTCTTCCGCCCGACGACCCTTGCCTTGATGATGGTGGGCAACATCATCCTGCTCGCCTACCGGGTGTGGGCAGCCGACGATGCCTACCGCACCGCTTCCGATGGAGGTCGGTCGGTGGGCCGCACGGTCGGCATCGCGGCTGCGGTCATCCTCGGTATGGTGCTGATCGCCCCGCACCTCGTCTTCGCTCGCTACGACCTCATCCAGTACGACCTGCTGCTATCGACATTCGACGGTGGCGAGACAGCAGGCGCCGGCACCGAGCCGCCGTCGACATCGACCCCTCCGGTCGGCACATCATCGGACGATCCGACGACGTTGCCACCGACTACCACAACCACGCTCCCTCCGCCTCCTCCTTGGGAGGAGCTCGAGCGCCTCAACATCCTGTTGCTCGGTGGGGACCTCGGGGTCGGGCGCTCCGGCATCCGAACCGACACCATGATCACGATGAGCATCGACCCGAAAACCGGGGAGGCGGCGCTGTTCCAAGTGCCGCGGAACTGGACGTACGCCCCGCTACCCGAAGGGATGGGGGTCTGGGACTGCGACTGCTACCCGGAGCTGATCAACGAGCTCTGGCTCGCAGGTGAGCAGTGGCCGGAGGCGTTCCCCGGACCGGGGTCGCCGTCGGAGAACGCGGTCAAGAGCGTGGTCTCGGAGTTCCTCGGCATCCCCATCCACTACTACGCGCTGGTGAATCTCGACGGCTTCACCGACATCATCGATGCGATCGGCGGGGTGGACATCTATGTGCCGACCAGGATCGTCGACGACGAGTACCCGACCCTCGACGGCGGCTTTACCCGCCTGGTCATCGAACCCGGTATGCAGCACATGGATGGAGAGCAGGCCTTGTCCTATGCGCGAACCAGGCACCAGGACACCGACTACGCCCGCATGGGTCGACAGCGGTGTGTGATCGAAGCGGCGATGGAGCAGATGACGCCGACCGACTTGATCACCAGCTTCCCGACGATCGCCGACGTCATCAAGCGTACGGTGACCACCGACATCCCGCTTGACCTGCTTCCCGATCTCGTCGCCCTATACCCGGAGATCGACCTCGAAGAGATCGTGTCGATCCGGTTCATTCCTCCGACTTACCACCTGAGGTACCGCGACGATGGAAAGCGAGGTGCGATCGCCAATATCGATCTCGTCCACGAGCACGTGCAGTTGGTCCTGGAGGACCCGGAGCGAGCGGTGATCGAACTTGGTTTGGAGGAGAGCGAGAGTTGTCCCGAGCCGCCGCCACCGACGGAGCCGGGAAGTTAATAGTCGGACGGAGGCACGACTCCCAACGACCACTTGCCTAATGCAGGCGGGTCGCTTTCCGATAGTACGTCGCACCGTCGATCCGGGATTCGCTCGACCAAGGACCGAAGGTTTCGGCGATCTCTGCGCTGGACCGCATCGCCTCGGCGCGCCACGCCTCTTGGAAGTCAGCCGGCGCCTGTCCGGGCCCGAAGACGGGACGGGACTCAAACGTAGCCAGGTCATCGAACATCAGCGTCAGCTGTTCGGCGTTCATGTCGAGCATGATCTCAAGGTACGGCTCGGCGGCCTGTTTCGGGTCTGCCACCGCCGACTGGCGTTTGGCGACCAGCGGCGGAGCGTCACTCGACGGTTCCGGCGCGCCGGGCGCTGCCTTATAGGTCTTCCAGTCCCGCATCACACCTTCCTGTGGCCAGGCCTGTGGACAACTGATCGTACCCGGACGTAGCGTCTGAAGAAAGGACGAATCTCAGTACGCTGCCCGGGTGGGACTGCTGCTGAGAATCGCCGGCAATGCGATGGCGGCGTGGTTCACGGTGTGGTTTGTCCCGGGGCTGTCGTTCACCGGCGACTGGTGGTGGTTCGCCGTGTTCGGGCTGGTGATCGGCCTCGTCAACGCGTACATCAAACCAGCCACCAAGATGCTGACGCTGCCACTGCGCATCCTCACCCTTGGTCTGTTCACCGTGGTCGTCAACGTTACGCTCATGGTCGTCCTGATTTGGGTGGCGCAAGCGGCCGATATCGGTTTCAACAGCGACTCGCTCCTCGCCACGCTGCTCGGAGGACTGGCGTTGACCGTATCCGCATCCATCCTGAACCGCTTCGTCGAGTGACGCGCCGCGGACTCGCGCCCTTCGAAGGTCGCCGCCATGTTCATGGCCCTCGGCCGATGGTGAGGGCGGAACGCGCCTTCACCGCTCGGAGATCGAGCGGGCGGCCAGGATCGAACCCGGGTGAGAGTCGCCCAGCTACGGGCCGATAGCGTCAGCTGGTCAAGGTGGGCTGGACGACCTGGAAGACCCGGTCGGCAAACTCGAGTAGGCGTTCGGTCGCTGTCGGATCGTCAGCAAGCTCGTGGTAGGGGAGTCGGGTTCCTTGCCAGTCCTCGTCATACCACTCGCTTCCGGCGGGAAGGGGGTTGTTGATCAGGTCTTCGGCATCGAACGGCCAGGGGTTGCTGTAGAAGTACGGCTCGCCTCCCGGGTAGAAACCCAGGTTGAGCTGCGATGGATACTCCACCACCTCGCCGTCTTCTTCGAGGCGCTCGACCCGCTCATCGAGGAGAAGTACATCCGCTTGCTCGAAGAGGTGAAGGCCGCGGCATAACGCCCCGCGGCCAGCCTCGGCGCTGCAATTGAAACCGCGCCTGCCCTAGCGAGGGCGGGCGCGGCTCCCTCGGTCGGCGGTGCGCCGGCCGCCGCCGTCGCGCCGTTCGCTCGATGCCTTGGCATCGTGGTTCGCGCCGCGCCCGCTGTCAGTGACGCATCCGGCTGGACGAGCCGATTTGCCGTCATAAAACGGCTCGATATTATTCGCTTTTAACGCCTGTTCCTAGGTCGGCTCCTGGCTGAGGCTGTTGAAAAACTATTTAGGGGTCTGAAATCGTGACTTTTCGGAAACTAACGAAAATTGGACTCCAATAAAATCAATAGCTTAGGGGTTCGCTAAATTGGCAATGCTCACTGATTTCGGCTGAAAACGCCTATTTCAGGAGTTTTTCAACAGCCTCGGCTACACCCGGACATTCCAAGGGGTAGGCCAGAGCGTCCGCTCTTACCCCGAAAGTGGACGTTCTCGTGGCCGTCACTGACTTTCGTTGATGACCCAGAGCGGACCGTTCCTTTGAGTCGCGATCATTGTTCAATTGTCGATACTGCTGATGGTTTCTTTGAAAAGGGTGTGATGGGGGACTGCAAAAAATTCTAGCGAAGATTATCTCTAAGCCACCCTCGCTATCACGATTGGATTAGCTCGGCACTCGCGCCTGGCGCGCAAAGAGTGCTTTCCCAGGTTCCGAACCACGATAACAAGCGGCGGGCCAAGATCTGCTTATACATGCATCCTCGCGCTCGCTCGGGGTTTGATGCTCGCAGTCGTTTCGATTGTGGTACTGCATAGCAATCGTCGCCCGGTTGCGGGGACTCGCACGTGCTACGCGCCCTAACATACCTCGACAATGCACGCGAGTTCGTCGGGCCTGCAGAGGACGATGTATCCGCGGCCTAGCTTGATCAGGCCAGATCGTTGCCACGCCTGCAGCTGCTTGTTGACACTTTCCCGCGAGCTGCCAAGCAACGCTCCCAGATTTCTCTGCGACATCGTGAATTCGATTCGCACGCCCCCCGGCGCCTCGCGCCCCCCGGCGGCGGCGAGGTCGAGAAGCGCCTTCGCGAGTCGGGAAGGGAAACTCAGGAAGGTGCGATCCTCGATCAGCTCGCTGGTGCGCCGCAGGCGGTCGGACATGATCTGCAGCAGCCTGATGCACACTTTGGGATTGCGTTCGAGAAACGGAATGAAATCCCGTTTGTGCAGCACCACGAGCTCGCTCGCTTCCAACGCCGTGGCGTCGGCGCTCCGAGGCTTCCCCTCGAGGATCGCCATTTCGCCCAGAACTTCGCCTCTCCCGAGGAT
>JACZST010000103.1 GCA_022574065.1 Acidobacteriota bacterium | reverse complement strand
GGAGCCTCGGCAGGAACAGATACAGCGAGATCCCGCCGATGGTCAGGAGCACGACCCGCAACAGGAGCCGTCCCCATGCGAACGGCTGCGCCTGTGTCTCTTGGGCCTCATGTGACATAGATCGGTCTTCCAAGGCCAACAAACTAGTGACGTCACCGCTGAACGAGCGACGACCGCCGACTTTCTGCCGGACACCGGCTGCCCCATGACGCTCCTGGCGGCGGGTCGCTCGGGCCAGGCCTCCGCAAATTGCCTCGTCGGCTGAGACCGGATCTTCCTGCGGAGCCTCTACGAGCCGTCGCGCGGCTCGATGGCCGCAGATACCCGGAAGGGGCGGCTCCGCCTGATCATCGCCCTGTCCAAACGGTCGGTGTCGCGTTTGCGCGGCGCGGTGTGGATCAATGCGATCAGCGAGATGAGAAACGTGCCGTAGAACAGATCGACGTGCCCGGTGGCCAGGGAGAGGGCGAAGCCGAGCAACGTCGGCAGGAGCGCAAATGTGCTGGAAACCATCATGCGACGCGTGTAAGCCTGCCGGATCTCCTCATTCGACTCTGCGCTGAGCAGCGCTGCCGACCCCAGCGCGCGGTACCACAGCATCGCACCCAGGCTGAAACCGGTGAATCCAACCACGACCAGCACCAGGAATGGAGAAGGGTCATCATCACCCTGGGGGTCGGCGCCGACCACGATCATTGCTGCGATCAACAGAACGACGACGAACACGGCCCACCCGAGGGTTACCGGGCGCGGCCTGGCGCTAGGCAACAACGCCCAACTTCTTTCCTACGGTGGTGAACGCCTCGGCCCCGACGGCGAGGTCGGCGCCTGTGTGTGCCGCCGAGATCATCACGCGGATTCTGGCCTTTCCCGTGGCCACGGTCGGAAATGCAATGGCCTGGGCGAACACGTTGTGGTCCTCGAGAAGCAGACGGGACACCTCCCTTGCCAGGTGCTCATCACCGAGCATGACCGGCGTGATCGGGGTCTCGCTGCTACCGATGTCGAAACCGGCTCCGGACATCATCTCTTTGAATCGTTTTGCGTTCGACCACAATCGATCGACCAGGTCGGTCGAGGCCTCCAGCACCTCGACTGCCGCGATGCAGGCGGCCACGTCCGGAGGCGTCAGCGCTGAGGAGAACAGGAAGGGCCGGCCCCGCTGCCGTAGCCAGTCGACAACATGTTTGGACCCTGCGACGTACCCACCGACAGCACCGAACGCCTTCGACATCGTGCCCACCTCGACGTCGACCCGGCCGTGGAGGTCGAAGTGATCGACGATCCCCCGGCCACCGCGACCCAGCACTCCCTCGCCATGGGCGTCATCGACCATCACGATGGCGTCGTGCTCGTCGGCGGCGTCCACGATCCGATCCAGAGGGGCAATGTCCCCATCCATGGAGAACACCCCGTCTGTGATCACAAGGATGCGGCGTGCCCCCTCACTCCGTGCCTCGGCCAGCCGATCGGACAGGCCGTCGACGTCGCCGTGTGGGTAGATCTTGCGCCCCGCCTTGGCGAGGCGAACCCCGTCGACGATCGAGGCATGGTTGAGCTCATCGGAGACGATCACGTCCTCGGCTTCAACAAGCGCAGGGATCACCGCCAGGTTGGCGGCGTATCCCGACTGGAACGAGATGGCCGCCTCGACACCCTTGAACCGGGTGAGCGCCTCCTCCAGGTCGTCGTGGATGGTCATGGTGCCCGCAATGGTCCGGACCGCCCCCGGCCCGATGCCGTAGCGATCGAGCGCCGCCTTCGCTGCCGCCACCAGGCGATCGTCGTTGGCCAGGCCGAGATAGTTGTTGGAACAGAAGTTGAGCACGTCGCGCCCGCCGACCGACAGCCACCGTCCTTGTGGTCCGTCGATGGTGGTAATCGTGTTGTACAGGCCTTGGTCGACGAGGGCGTCCAACTCGTCCCGCAGGTACGACGTCTTGTCCGTCATCTCACCTCCGTCAACTCAGCGGCCCGTCAGACAGCGACGGATCGGGGAACATGACGACCTTGCCGCACTGGCCCGATGCCATCAGCGCAAACGCCTTCTCATAATCGTCCAGGGCAAACCGGTGCGTCACCACCGGAGCGAGGTCGATCGCTCCCGATCGGATCAACCCACGCATCTCCAGCCATGTCTGCGAAATCCGCCGTCCGACGATGCCGTACACGGTTGCGCCCTTGAAGATGATGTTGTCGTCGAAGTCGAATTCGATCTTCTTCCCAGGCAGCCCGAGCATTGCTGCCACTCCACCCGGTTTGAGTGCGGCGAATCCCATGTCGATCGCAGCAGGAGCCCCTGACATCTCGAAGAGCACATCGACCCCCTCGCCCGCGGTGGCGTCGGAGAGCACAGCCTCGACGTCGTCCTTGAGCGGGTTGACCGTCAGATCGGCGCCCATCGTCATGGCTAGGTCGAGCCGGTAGTCGGAGATATCGGTGGTGTAGACGGCGCGGGCGCCCTTGGCCTTGGCAACGGCGATCGCCATCAGCCCGACAGGCCCTGATCCGGTGACGAGTACCTTGCGGCCGGCAACTTCGGCCACCGTGGCGGTGTGCACCGCGTTGCCGAAGCTCTCCTGCAGCGAGGCGATCGACAGCGGCATGTCGGCCGGATCCACGTAGGCATTCTGGGCGGGAACGACGATGTATTCGGCGAAGGCGCCGTCGCGGTGGACCCCGAGCAGCTCGGTGCTCGAGCAGAGGTGCCCTTGGCCGGTGCGGCACCAGTCGCAGATGTTGCAGATGACGTGCGATTCGACAGATACCAGCTGACCGACCTCGGGTTCTACGACGTTCGCTCCCCGCTCTCTCACGATGCCGGTCAGCTCGTGGCCCACGGTGACCGGGGTGATCACATGGTCGGCCGCCCATGGATCCCAGTCCACGATATGGAGGTCGGTCCCGCAGATCGATGTAGCCAGGACCTCGATGAGCACGTCACCAGGCCCGACCTCCGGGATCGGGATCTCGACCATCTCGAAGCCAGGGCCGGGAGACAGCTTGCGGAGGGCACGCATGTCTCCAAGATTAGGGCGACGAGTGGCGGGCCGTGACCTGGGAGGCGCCCAGTTCCCAGATCCCAGATCGCCGAGTCCCCAGTGCCCGGTTGGTAGTTCCCAGGTGAGAGTCGGACGGTTGTCTTGCTTGCTACGTGCTACTTGTCACTCGCCACCGACCCCTTTGACTCAGCCCCCGACAGCGCCCGTCGTCAGCGGCGCGATCAGCTCCGGTAGGTTGTTGGCGACCTTGTTGACCAGGGTGGAGACGGCATATTCGGCCAGGTCCGGGGTGGCGGCGGTGGCCAGCAGGTCACGGAGCGCCCCCGTGTCGCCGGCGGACGGATCCAGCCAGGCGTCCCAGACATCATCGGGGAGGATCACCGGCATCCGGTCGTGGAGCGGCGAGACCACCTCGTTGGGCTTGGTGGTGATGATCGTGCATGTGCGGAATCGCTCCTCGGTCTCCGGATCCTTCCAGGTCGCCCATAGCCCGGCGAGGGCCAGCGGGTCACCGTCGGATCGGTAGACGTAGTGGGGGAGCTTGCCCTTCTCCTTGCGCTGCCACTCGTAGAAGCCGTCTGCAGGGATGACACAGCGCTTCCCCCGGAGCGAATCACGAAAAGCTGGTTTGTCTGCGATGGTCTCGACCCTGGCATTGATGTGCTTGGCGCCGATCCTTCGATCCTTGGCCCACCAGGGCACGAGCCCCCAGCCAAAGGTCCCGAGCTGGCGCTCGTCGTCGTGGACGGCGACGGCGTAGACCTGATCGGTTGGCGCCACGTTCCACGAGGGTGGCAGGGGGTCGGTGCGCACCATATCGACCGAGAAATACGTGGCGTAGGTCTCGGGATTCTGCGTCTGAACGAAGCGCCCGCACATGTGGGTCATGGTAAGCGCCCCTCCGAACCCAGGGCTCGGGGTCCGCCTACCGACCCTGCAACCCCAGGGTTGCCATGGCAATCCGGCTGGGTAGGCGTTCAGGTTCGGTACCGTCTGACCGATGAAATCGGAGATGGATCCTGCCATCCGCTTCAGCGCGGTCACCAAAGTCTTTGGGCGGATACGCGCCGTCGAATCCCTCGACTTCGTCGCGCCCGTCGGTGCGGTGACGGTGCTGCTCGGGCCAAACGGGGCGGGCAAGACGACCACCGTCCGGCTGACCACAGGGGCGCTCGTCGCCGATCACGGCAACATCGAGGTGCTCGGCCTCCACCCGAAAACCGACGGAGACGAAATTCGCCGCCGCACCGGGGTGGTTCCGCCCAAGCCCGCGTTCTATGACCAGCTCACCGGTTGGGAGAACCTCCAATTCGCCGCCAGGATCTTTGCCGGCACCGAGGCCGCCGCACATGACGCAGCCGAGCGCTTTGCCATCGAGGATGCGCTCGACCAAGAGGTCGGCGGCTATTCGACCGGAATGCGGACACGGTTGGCACTGGCCCGCGCGGTGATCCACGATCCGGAGGTCCTCCTCCTCGACGAGCCGACTGCCGGTCTCGACCCGGAGTCGGCCCGCAGCGTCCTCAACCTCATTGCGGAGCTGGCGTCCAGAGGCCGGTCCATCGTCCTGTGCACCCATCTGCTCCACGAGGCGGAAGGGATCGCCGACCACGTCGTGCTCATGAGCGAGGGCCACGCCAGGGCGGCAGGACCACCCAAGGAACTTGCCAGTCGCTACATGCCGGATCCGATCATCATCTTCGACGCCGAGAACCGTCAGTCGCTCAACCAGCTCGCCGACTTCGAGGGGGTCATCGACATCCAATGGAACGGCGGCATTCACGCCACGTTGAAGGATCTGGACCGGCTCCCCGACCTCATCGCCGGTCTCGTCGACGGCGGCGCTCGACTCACCAGGGTCGAGCCGCTTGTCCCCACCCTCGAGGAGCTGTACTTCGAGATGCAACGCAGCCACCGGGAACAGGACGCGTGAGCTGGACACACGTCATGGCGATGGCGGGGGCCGATCTGAGGCGGCTGTTCAAGAGCAAGGACTACTGGATCCCGCTGATGCTGATGGCGGGCTTGTTCTTCGTCGTCATCCCGTTCTTTTCGTTGTCGATGATCGGTTCACTCGAAAATACCCAGTTCGTCGACCAGGTGACCCAGATCGTGGGCCAGCTGCCCGATTCGGTCAGCCGAGCCGTAGCCGGCGAAACACCTACGGCGCGGGCCTCGTATGTGGTCGCCGTGTTCCTGCTTGCTCCCATCGCGATCATCGTCCCGCTCACGATCTCGGCCGCCGTCGGCTCAAACGCCATCGTCGGCGAGCGAGAGCGCGGCACCGGTGAGTTCCTGGCCCATAGCCCGCTGAAGACGAGTGAGATCTACCTCGGCAAGTTGATCGCCAGCCTCGTCCCCGGGTACCTGGCAACGTTCGTCGGCTTCTCTCTGTATGCCGTCATTGTCAACCTGACCGTCGGGCCGTCCCTCGGAGGCTGGTTCTTCCCTACGAGGGGGTGGCTGATACTCATCGTGTGGGTGATCCCTCCCTTTATCGCCATCGCCTTGTCGCTGATCCTCCGCCTTTCGGCCCGGGTGCGCTCGGCAGCGGCGGCACAGCAGGCATCGAGCCTGGTCACCTTGCCCATCATCATCGTTTCCTATGCCGTCGCCGCCGGGGTCGTCGCTTCGCCTGGCGCATCCGGCTTGTGGATCGGCGCCGTTGCCTGGGTGGTCGCAGGGCTCCTCATCGCCAGAGGCGCCAGCACGCTGAAGCGGGATCGACTGCTCGGCGTCGCCTCGGAGACCTAGCAGCGACGGCCTAGCTATGGGCGCGACCCCGCAGTTTCACGCCGCCGTTGCCGCCGCCTTGCTTCGCCGGCGAGGGGTCGATGTACCGGTCGAAGGCTCCCACTTGAACCAGCGGATCGCCAGGGCCAGGGCAACGACTCCCCACACTGCCATGTAGCCAAGATCGGCCCAGTGGACGCTGTGGTCGCCGATGGGGCTGAATGCCGCGGTAAACGGTTCAGCGAAGTGTTTCAGCGGGAAGAAGTTGGCCAGCGCGTTCAACCAGTCGGGTGTGTTCTCCCCGGGGACGAGGAACACACCGGAGATGAAGGCCAGCGGGAGCAGGGTGGCCTGCGCAATCGCGGTCGCTGCGCTTCCGTTTGGTGCTATCGCCGCCACCAGCAAGCCAAGCGCGCCGAAGGCGGCGACGCCGACGAAGAAGGTAAGCACCAGCGGGATAATGGAGTCCGCGTACAGTTGGACCCCAAAGAACACGGCGCCTACCGCAAGCATGACCACGGTGCCGATGATGGCGATAGCGATAGCGGCGGCGATCTTCCCGCCGAGAAAGATCCACGACGGCAGCGGGGTGCCGCGAGCCCGTTTCAGGATGCCCTCATCTCGCTGGTACGCCGTCGAAATCGCGATGTTGGAGTACGTCGCAGAGACTGCCGAGAACACGGCCAGAGCCGGCGCGTAGAACTGTGCGGTGTTGATCCCGAGCTCTTCGATCTCCTCGTTGCCGAACACGAGGGCAAAGACCACGAAGATCATGAGCGGGAAGATCACAGTGAAGAATGCCGAAATCGGGGTCCGCCAGAAGATTCGCGACTCGTACCGCGTCTGATGCAATAACAGAGCAGGCGCCGAGGGCCTGCGAACGCTGTTTGGTGGTGTCATTGTTGCCCTGTCGGTGACGATTGAAGACGTCTCATCCCTCAGTGCCCTCATCGGTCAGCTCGAGATAGACATCTTCGAGAGAGGGTCTTGTGACCGTCAAGTCCTCCAGGGTGTGGCCGCCGCTGACGGCCCAGGCAGTGAGGGCATGGAGGTCACGAGTTGGGTTTTCGGTCAATACCTCGACGATGCCTTCGGCTACCGCGACGTGGTTGAGCGGGATGGCGTCGACGGGGAGCCCCCTGGCATCGAACCGAATCGTCGTTCCAGCGGA
>JACZST010000102.1 GCA_022574065.1 Acidobacteriota bacterium | reverse complement strand
TACGGGTTCGGCCCCAGATATTCTCCCGTACGCTTTGCCAATTCAATCCTCCGTTTTGCCTCAACAGGATCGCCGTGTATACCAAGCACATGGAGGAACTGCTCCCGATCCGCATCGGCAGGCAGCAGGGACGCCAGCACTGCCGCCCGCGAGGCTACCAGGGGACGACGCGCCCACCAGACATGAAGCGCGAAGAGAGGTGGAAGATCCGTGTAGACCCGGCGTTCTCGAAGCGATTCGATCCCAAGTTCCTGCATGGGCAACCACTGCTCGATCAGCAGATCAGGGCGCGTCATCGACTACTCCTCTGCCAACAGAGTGCGCAGCGCACGCAGCGCCCGAGAAGCGACCGGCCCCGTGCAGTATGCGTACCAGTAGAGCGCCTCTTCGCTGCTCATGGCGTCGATCCCGTACCGGATGGCGTCGCTGCGATCGGGTTTGGCGATCGGGCCTGTAGTCAAGTGAATAAGGGCGAGCCGAACCCCGGCGTCCTCCGTCAGTGGAACCGGCGCTTTGCGAGTCGGTGACAGGATCGTCCGAGGGTGTTTGGAGTTGGCGACGGCACCTGCGAGGGAGTGTCGGTTGCGCTCAAGTTGCTTTCCCGTGAAGCGGGCCACGAACTCCTTCCGATCGTTGGTAGTCGCCACCAGCGTCCAGGATTCTTTCCCCGCAGTGTTTTCAGGTTGGAGCGCAAAGGTGCGGAGAGTCTGAGTCATGATCCACGCAGGATCACGCTGATGTGACCAGGCTTGAGATCGGTGAGCGTCGAGGCGATGGTGATCCAGGTTTCGGACTCAATCCCAAATGGCTCGGCTGGCGCGTGAGTGATGGCGGCATCGATGGTGAGGTCGATAGCGCCGTCCCACACATCGAACAGTTCCTTGACAAGCTTCCGCAGATCCTTTTCTGGGCCACTTAGGTTCGACGCGCTGACGTCGCCGCTGATGCCGTCGTACGTTGCGGATCCGGTGATCGAAGTCGAAAACTGGAGCTTCGCCATCATCGGCGGCGAGGCGAGCAAAGTCCGAACGGGTGCGGTGTCGCCGCCGACGACGCTGACACGAATCTCCAAGTGGTTGATCTTGCGCTCAGGTCCAAGGTCAGCGACCTTATCTCCGAGGGTGCCAAACACCTGGCCAGGTGCACCCATCTCTTCGAATGTGAAGCCCTTGGTCTTCGTTTCACCGACTGAAATGCCGAGTTGTTCGGCTCGAGCTGCGGCAAGGACGGTCATCCGGTCTAGCGGTAAACGCTCGATCGCTGATGGGGATAACAGCTTGGACTCCGCTGACGGATCGCCCTCAACGACCACGATTGGTGGTGTAGCTTGCTGCGTGGCTCGCGCCAGGATGCCAGTGAGCGATGCCTTGGTGGGTTCGCTCTTGAGAGCAGCTTCGACTTTGGATCGCAGCTCGGTACCGGAGAGCTCGCCACCTGCGCGATCGAGAGCATGAGACACATCATCCAAAGTTGGGTCGCGTCTGAGCAGATCCTCCTCTTCCGCCCTTTTTCGCGAATACAGCCATGTAGTGGAGGCAACTCGAGCGGCGGGCGGGGGCGACTCGTCGGTGTACGCCTTCTCGGTGTCAGCGTCGTAATACACCCAGGCGCCGTTGCGGACCCCCGCTGTGATGGCATCGGTGATAAGAATGGGATTGAGCACCAGGTCAGCGTCGTGGTTCCGCCAGAAGGAATCAAGGGTGTCTTTGGTGGATACCGGATCGTTCTTAGGAAAACCGGCGACAGAGGCGAGAAAATCGGCGGCGATCGCCTTGGTCCGAATCTTGCCGAGGCCCTCAAGCGCCTGCTGGATCACGGGGGTCTGGTTCTTCTCTTGCTCGCCCTGTGCCTGGGCGGGAAGCTCATGATGCCTTAGGTGGTGGTTGGGCTTGTCCCGTTTTGGGTAATAGAGGTGCCGATAGCAGCGCGTGATCGCCACCCGAGCATCGAGTTTCGCTTTGTCGGCAATCCCTTTCAACTTCTTCTGCGTGTCCTCGGCGTAGCTACGCAGTCGTTCGGCATCGTTGACGATGCGCTGAGCTGCCAGGTCGTAGCGGATCGCTTCGCGCATGCCATCGATGTGGTCGGTGTCAGCAACAAGGAACACCAGACCGTTGCGGTTGGTCCGATTGGCTCGTGCCACTCCGAAAGTGTCGAGCATGTCCCAACGGCTGGATGACGGTGGTGATGCGGTCTTGGCGGTGACCTGATGATCGTCCCAGTGCATGATCGCCAGTCGGAGTTCGGGCTTGTCATCGAGGTCCGCTGGCGACGCAGGGAAGGTGCGGGTCTTGATTGGGCCAGCGTTGGCAAAGATCAGACCGATGCGCCGTTCCAACTCCTCCCTAACCATGGACGGCTGTACCCCCGACTTCTCATCCTCAACAATCTTGCGCGGATTCGGCTCTGTCTGGAATCGGTAGCGAGAGCCGTCGTAATCGAGGTGCCATGCCGATTGGTCCAACTGGCGGAGCGCCTCCTCAACCAAGTCTGGGTCATCAGCGGGCGCGAGTGAGCCCCGCCACACATCCACCAGGGTCGCGCCGACACCGGCAACAAGCTGGAGACTGTGCAGCAGGACGGTTGTTGCGGCTCTGGTTGTGTACGGATTCGATCCAGCGAACCTCGTTTCGTCAATCACCACGGCATGCGAGCCTGCCCCGGCCACGTCAGCACCGATCACGGGAGCAAAGGCTTCCTTTCCTATCGCCCGAGTGATGGCGTTCGCAACCGGCGTGGCATCCAGTGGTAGGTCGGCCACGTTTATCACAACGGCCCCACTCTTTCGCTCCCACAAGGCGGAAACCGTTTCAGCCAGAAGGCGAAGCGCCCCCCGGGTCCGTTGAAACTCGGGAACAGTGCCAACCCGGGAGTCGAGTACCTTCACCAATTCGGGATGGAACGGATAGGCGTTTGCGACAGCCTCGGCCACGTTGCCCGAGAAGTTGAGTCGCACGTCCCGCTTCTCAAGATCCGCATATGTCTTGGCGAAGGCCTTACCTGCATCGGTGGCAGCCTTGGCGTCAATATCGGCGAATAGACGGCGACGAAGGATTCCTGCGATCTCGTCGTCCTGAGCGGGAACCAGTACCTCGCGGTACCGGGAAATCACCGACTCAGCCTCTTTGTTAGCTTCGCGACCTGGATTGAGAACTTCCTCAACCGCAGCGGTCTCGTTTGCGAAGGCGTCTGAATCGGTCGCCAAGGTGATCACGACCCGGGCTGTGGGAACCTCGGCAGCGGCAGCGAACAGATTGAACAGGAATGACGTCACCGCCGCGGCCTGGCGACGTAGGTCCGGGTTCCCTGACGAGCCGAGGTTGCGGATGTGAGCGGCAACTTCATCGATGATCACCAGCGTCGGAGCCGCCTCGAACACACCCGTCCACATGTCTTTGCCAGGAGCCGTACGGTTCTCATCATGCACGGAAAACTGGTCCCAGACTCCGAGCTGAGCGGCGATTGACCCCCACATCGTCTGAATTCGCTGGCCGACAACAGACGAACCGGATTCGGCGTCGATGGTGTCACCGACTGCCGCCGCGACGGCACACTCATCGGGCAGCAACTTGGGATCGACGAATGTCTCCACGCCAAGGGGTCGTGCACCCTTCGCGAGGTGATACGCCGCGATCAAGCCATGGGTCTTGCCGCCTCCGAAGCTGGTCTGGAACCGAACTACACCGTGCTCGGCACCCGAGGCCTTGCCGCCCTTGCCGCTCAACCGTGCAAAGGTCGATGTGAGAAGTTCCTTGAGACCCTTCGTAGGGAAGGTGACCGCGAAGAACTCGGTCGGGTCCCCGTAGACGGCGTACTTCTCAGGCGCCGAGACCACCTGGTCTAATTGGGCAGCAAAATGTGCGTCGGTTAATCCACCCTCGAGCACATCAGACCGAGGTGTGCAGGTCTCAATGATCGGTCGCAACGCCATTCTGTCGGTCCCTCCAGATCCAGCACGCCCCGCCCAGACACTACAAGGCGATTGAGCCACCAATCCGAGTCGAAAGCCTCTTCAACCGACCAGCCGAGAAGTCGCCTCCCCTACCCGCCTGTGGTTTCGAGAAGAACGGCACGCATTCCTGCGCAGTCATGGAAGTTGTGCTCGAGCATGGAATACCAAGCACCGCGGAGCTCCGCGTCCAGCTGGCCGAAATCGACGCCCTTCTGGAACGCTGAGCGCACACCGCTGATTGCGTTAGCGGAGATCCCTTGTCCTGCATTCGGGGGAACCTCATACTGAATGAGGTCGAGATACCGCAAGAGTCTGTTGCGGCGGTTTTTCTTGTCGGGCTCGAACACCACCTCGGGGTGGGCGATCTTTCTCCACTCTTTGGCGATCGGTATCGCGTTCACGACCTCATCCGCTGCGGACTGATAGAGCCGATCGTCGCCGGCATCCCGCAACGCATTCTCTTCACGCATTGACCAGGCAAAGACCTTACGACGACCCTCAGGATCTCTTCTTGCGTCGAGGATTCGAGAGGCGAGTTCTTCGAGGGACGACCGGATCACCCCCCGACCCATCTCCTCGGCCGGAAAGAGGTCCTCGTCCAGCAGGAGGTGGACGAAAGTGAAGTCATCGGCGTTGTCGTCATACTCAACGATGCCGCAAAGAGCGGGCTGCTGCTGCGGTCCCTCAAAGTCGATATACATCCCACGCCAAGCATCTTCCCGTGAGATCTGCAGAACCGGTTTTCGGGTCATGCCAGAAGTCTATGGACCCGAGCCAATGACACGGGCACGTAGCGCGATGCTGATCACATCCTGATCACAGACGCCTAGGGATCAGCCGGGACCAGTCAGCACCAGCCGGTACGGCCCTCGGCAAGACCCCTTGTTTCTCCTCGTCATGGATGACGGGACGGGAAGCAGCGGGACCCAACGACACCTGCCGGGACGGGCTTACTCGGACTCGTAATGAGCAGGTCTGGGGTTCGAATCCCCACCTCGGCTCCAATCAAACATGAGAGAAACAAACGACTTCATCATCGAAGGCGAGGCCCGAGAGAACTCACCTCCAGGAGATCACCTTTGAAGTTGTCCTGGCGAGACAGCCAAATACCGACCGAGCCAGTCGAGGGGCCGGGATCGACGGAGGTGACATCGAGCTCGACTCCCGCTTCGGCGCTTTCCCACTGACACTGGATCGTGTTGGCCGTTTGGTCGACAGTGATGGTGACCGTATACCAGCGGCTCCTCACGTAATTCCATGAAACACCCGCCAGCAGCGTCGTGGGCGTTCCTCTGAGATCGTTCACGTGCCGCCAGATCCCGGCTTGAAAGCCATTATCGGCGGTAGCCGAACAACTGTAGAAGTTGTCCGCATCCGCAGTATTGACGCCAAAAGCCACCCCGACGTTGTCGTTGTCCTCGTTCCAGATCACAGCCTTGACCTGGTAACTGCCACTGAAACTCTCCGACTGCGCGAAGAAAACGGTCCCCTCGTTGGTCGTCTGACGCAGCACCAAACCCCTGCCGGACTCAACGACCGTGCCCCAGTTGCCACCTAGCTGCCCATACTCACCCAAATCACCGTCATTAAAATCATCGAAAAAGGCCACAGGCGGCGGTGTCGCGGTGACGGTGATGGTGATGTCGGCGCTGATTTGGTTTGTGGCGTTGTCCTGGACCGAGATCGTGATCGGATAGTCCCCCAGGGGCAGGATGGTGTTGCTTACTAGTAGGCCTGTGGTCGGGTTGATGGTGAAGTTGGTGGTGTCGCTGACGGAGTAAGCAACGGAATGATTATCGACGGCGTTGACCTGGTAGCTCAGCAGCTCATCGTCGCGAATCGTTTGGTTCACGGGCACAGGGTTCCATTGGGGCGGTGACACATCGTCGGTGACGGTGAAGCCGATCAATGGAGAAGAACCGGTGTTGCCGGAAGTGTCGGTGGCAAAAACCTGGAGCTGGTGAGGTTCGAGCGAAACGGACGTCAACACGGTGTTCGAACAACCGGGAAGGGGCGTGCTGATCCCGTCGAGCTCGTAGCGACATTCGCTGACACCGACATCATCGGTGGCGGTGAAGATGAGGTCGAAATCAGATGTGTTGGTAACCAAGGTCGCCCAGGTCACACCGACGACCGGAGCCGTCGTGTCGAGAGTGTACGGCCTCACGACAACTGCCAGTGCCATGTCGTTTCCGCCACCGCTCACCGAAGAGCTGAGAGCGGCCGCCTGCACTCCGGTCGGGCCATCGTTGGTCAGTAGTTTGTACGCTGTGGCGTGGCCGTCCTCGTTACCGGTGAGACCGGGAATGGTGAAGACGCTGAGCGGAACCATTCCGGTTGGCGCCTGCGGCCTCTGTGGATCGTCGTGGATCCAGACACAGACGAGCGCACCACCGGCGACACCGTCGGTCGAAGGACAGTCGCTGAAGCTATTGGTGCCCGTCGTTTCGCCGTTGATGGCAAAAGAGAACATCGGGTCATCAGGGTCTGCGCCTCGAAAGACGACGATGGTGCCACTGGCAACCTTCTTGCTGCTACCACCGATGATGGGCCACGTATAGCTCGACGGTTCGTCTCCGGTAGCCACCTTGTAAAAGGCCTGGCCGGTCAGGTCGAGCTTCTCATTGCGCTCCGCATACTTCGTCCAACCAGGTGAGCTGCCGGGAATGCTGTAGTCGCCTCCCAGCATGGCCACCATCACGTCACCGGCCGCGACGCCGCCCGGTCTGTCGATGGTTAAGGTCTCGGAGCCTCTGGCCGACCCGTTGAAGGCACTTCCCACGAAGCTGACCGGACCCGACGCTTGCGACTGCGCGGTGTGTGTCGCGGTGACGGTGATGGTGATGTCGGCGCTGATTTGGTTTGTGGTGTTGTCCTGGACCGAGATCGTGATCGGATAGTCCCCCAGGGGCAGGATGGTGTTGCTTACTAGTAGGCCTGTGGTCGGGTTGATGGTGAAGTTGGTGGT
>JACZST010000101.1 GCA_022574065.1 Acidobacteriota bacterium | reverse complement strand
GCGCCATCGCTGCGCCGCTAGGCCACTGATCACCACGAAGAGCAGAGAGGCCAAGACAAAATACAGACCGTTGGGGTGAATGATTGGCGTGATTGAGAGAACGCACATCCCGGTGATGACATCGTCCCGGCTCAATCTCCAAAGGCCAAGGCCCAACACCGCCAGCAATAGGGCCTCCATGCGGCCAACGTTCCCAGCGGCGACAAAGTGCGCGTCAAGCAGGAATAAACCGCAGAGTAAGGTGCTGGCCAAGGGTGCCTGGTGCCTGCGAAGCATGAGCACGATTGCGCAGAAGAAGGTCACTATCAGAGCCGCCGAGAGTGCGCGCACAAGCTCCAAGCTGAATCCAAACAGCCAAATCCACCCGGCCGTAAAGACCATGAAGCCCGGTGGCATCCACATCATGTGAAGCTCGCGATTCATCTCTGGGGCGAGCAAGCTGCCGTCTCGGGCAAGAGCGATCGCGGGCCAGAGAAAGTCCGGCTCATCGGGCCAAGGAAGTGGCAAAGTAAAGGCGGCACGCAGATGAAGCCAGGCGTAGACGGCAATGAAGACCAAGACGATTGCAACCAGCAATACGCGATTTCGGCCCAATTCCATTGACCTGCCCCAGTTCGTCGTACCCGTTCCCATGTTAGTCCAGGCAGCCCCTGAGCCGTGGCTTGAGAACGGATCAACGCGCAGCGCGCACTCGACTGGAGTCGGATCGACGAGCTGGGTTAGTCTCTGCCCGTGAGCCACGATCACGGTCACGCGTACGCCAGCCAGGCAAACCGGCGACGTCTCGGCATCGCGCTGGCACTGGCCGCTTCGTACATGGCGGTCGAGGTCGTCGGTGGACTGATCACAGGCTCGCTGGCCCTGCTCGCCGACGCGGGCCACATGCTGTCCGACGTGGCCGCGCTGGGCCTCGCCCTGTTCGCGAGTTGGATGGCCGGACGGCCTTCGGGACGGCGCTGGACCTACGGTCTGGCCCGCATCGAGATCCTGGCTGCGCTGGCTCAGGGTGTGGCGCTCGTGCTGGTCGCAGTGCTGGTTGCCATCGAGGCCATCGAGCGGCTCGGCGCGCCGCAGGCAGTGATGGGAGCCGGCATGCTGATGATCGCGGCGGGCGGCCTCGCGGTGAACCTCGCCGGCCTCTGGATCCTCAGCCCTGGGCGGAAGAGCAGCCTGAACATGCGCGGTGCCTGGCTTCACGTCTTGAGCGACGCGCTGGGCAGCGTCGGAGCGATCGCGGCCGGCGCGCTGATCTGGGCCTTCGGCTGGAGCTGGGCCGATCCCGCCGCCTCCCTGCTGATCGCCGCACTGATCGTCTTCTCGGCCTGGCACCTGCTGCGCGACGCCGTCGACGTCCTGATGGAGGGGTTTCGACCAGGGGTGGTGGAACGGCTCGGACTCGGTCCTGACCAGTGTTTCGCGGTGAACCCTGAGCTGGTGTATGGGAGGATGACGGGTTGGGGACGCCAGGGACCATATGCGTCGATGGCGGGCCACGACATCAACTACATCGGCATGAGCGGTGCCCTCCACGCCATCGGCGACGCACATCATCCCGTGCCCCCGCTGAACCTCATCGGGGACTACGGCGGCGGCTCCATGTATCTAGTGGCGGGTGTGCTCGCCGCTTTGCTTGACCGCGACCGTTCCGGGGGCCGGGTGGTCGAGGCGGCCATGACCGACGGCGCAGCCTCCCTGATGAGCCCGTTCTACGAGATGCACGCCACCGGCACCTGGAACGACACCCGGGCGAGCAACCTCCTCGATGGTGCGGCGCCGTTCTACACGACCTACGCGACCAGCGATGGTCGGCACATGGCGGTTGGGGCGCTGGAGCCGAAGTTCTATGCCGAGCTCATCGACGGCCTCGGGCTTGGCGAAGCCGACCTCCCTGAGCAGCTCGACGCCACCCGCTGGCCGGAGCTGCGAGATCGGTTCGCCGAGGTGTTTGCCCAGCGCTCCCGGGCGGAGTGGGAGGGCGTTTTCGACGGCACCGATGCCTGTGTGACACCGGTGCTCGGCCTCGACGAAGCGCCGATGCACGAGACCAACAGTCTCCGCGGCGTGTTCGCCGACCATACCGGCCATCCGCTTCCCGCCCCCGCTCCGCGCTTCGACGTCGATCTCCCCGGCGAGTTGGCGGGGCCATCGACGCCTGGGGACAACACCGACGAGATCCTGGCAACGGCCGACTACGACGAAGAAGACGTGGAGCGGCTACGCGCCGATGGCGTCGTTGCTTGATTGGGTCGTCGCACCTAACGCGGAGCGTCTGGACCAATGGAGCGAGCAGGCCTCAATCGGCTGTCAGTTCGCCGACCTCGTCAGCGGTGGAGCGGTGGGACATCCTCCGCCCGAACGCCTCGATCCCGAGCACGACGAGGAAGGCAACGACTGCGGCGACCACTGCCTGCGGTAGGTACTCTCCCGGTGCCTCCAATGCAGTGCTGTCCACCCCGAGCGGCCATGGCCACAGCACGCGCAGCGACCCGATCATCAGCCCGATCAGGGCTGCCATCACCGTGTTGTAGTGATCACGCAGCGCCCTGTGGAGGATTTGTGCGAACAGCGCAAGCCCGACGATGGTGCCGAGAGTGAACACCCCGAGGGAGAGGAAGTCGCGGTCGGTCACCGCGGCGAGCACCGCCGCGTACATGCCGAGTATGACGAGGATGAACGAGCCGCTGATCCCTGGCAGGATCATGGCGCAGATGGCAATCGCACCGGCCGCGAAGAACGCCCACAGCGCCGGTTCCCCGATCTGGGATGCGGTCTCGGCCGACGTGCTCTCGGTCAGACCGAGCAGGAGAAAGACGGCGATACCGACGCCGAACATGATCGCAATTCGTTTCGTGTCACGGACGGTGAGCAACTTCCAGGCGATCAGCGCGGACCCGGCGACGAGCCCAAGGAACAAGGCCGCCATGACCTCGGGGTAGTCGCGGAGGAGTCGCTGCAGCGCCGAAGCCAGCGAGGCGATGGCGATCAGGATGCCGGCCCCGAGCGGGAGGAGGAACCCCCACTCCACTTCGCCCAACCGAGTCTTGGTCTCATCGAAATCAAGCCGAACCAGGCTTCCGAGTGCCGAGCTACCGGCCCGGATCGACGCCAACAGACGTTCGTAGATGCCGAGGACCAGCGCAATGGTCCCGCCGGAGACGCCGGGCACGATGTCGGCGGCGCCCATGAGGAAACCACGGACGATCGAGAACGGGATCTCGCGAAGCACGGAAGGAATTGTAGGGAGAGGGGTGGGCACGGAAGGTGGATCGGGTTCCGTGGTCGGGTACTGAAGTCTCTACGTCACCCGGTCTCCGGTACCTTGGCGAGGCCTTCGACGATTTCGAATCCCTGGAGTTCTCTGAACTGGGATGGATCCAACTTGATCTTGGCCGACCTCGAGCCGGCACCGACGATCACCCAGTCCCGGTCGAGCACGCCGGCGTCCACCCAGACGGGGAGTTCGTCCGGCAAGCCGAATACGGTCACCCCACCTATTTCCTGGCCGGTGAGGTCCACGGTCAACTCGGCTGGGGCGAAACTCACCTTGCGAACGCCGAGCTTCTTGCGGACGACGCCGTTGACGTCGAGTCGGGTGTGTGCCAGCACCAGGCAGACGGCGTTGTGGCCTTCCGGTTTTCGCGACGCCACCAGGATGGCGTTGGCGGAGTTCTCGAGCGGTATCCCATACGCTTCGCAAAACGCCGCGGTATCGGCGAGGTCGGGGTCGATGTCCATGGTCTCGTAGGCGACTCCGGCCGAATCCATTGCTGCGGTCACGCGGGGGTCGGCGGCCATCGGCGGAGCCTAACGGCGGCTACGGTTCCGAAACGTATGCGAGCCGTGATTCAACGAGTGAGCGAGGCCAGGGTTTCCGTCGAGGGAGAAACGACCGGGGCGATCGGCACCGGCCTCGTTGTGCTGGTCGGGGTCGCCACCGAGGACACCGAACGAGACGCCGCAACGCTGGCCGCCAAGCTCATCGGGCTGCGCATCTTCCCCGACGACGACCGGAAGATGAACCGGAGCATCGTCGACGCCGGAGGGTCGATGCTGCTCATCAGCCAGTTCACTCTGCTCGCCGACCTTCGCAAGGGCCGCAGGCCGGCCTTCAACGGGGCGGCGCCGTCGGAGATCGCCGAGCCACTGGTTGCCACGCTCGCCGCCACCATCGAGGCCGAAGGTATCGAGGTGGAGCAGGGCCGGTTCGGGGCGATGATGGACGTGTCGCTGACCAACGACGGCCCGGTCACCATCGTGATCGACGTCGTCGACGGCAAGGTGGTGTGAGCGTCTGGTTTCTTGCCCTTCTGGGCGGAGCACCACCGGAGGCGCGGAGGGGCCCAGGTCTTTGCTCCCCTCGAGGGTGTCGGGTTTCGAAAGAGTGAGCTATAACCGAATGTTGTGGATGACCGGGTCCGGGTAAAGGGGCGGCGTACCCTTCCAATCGTAAGTAACGGTTCCGCTGGTGTTGGCCGGCGGGGAAGGAGTACGCCTGATGTTGAAGATAGTCACTGATGACGCCGGCCGCGACGACCTGGCCGCCACACTCGACGATCTCGTGGCCGAGGGGGCGCTGCGGATGTTGATGGCTGGCCTCGAGGCCGAGGTCGCCGGCTACATCGAACGACACCAGGGGCTGGTTGATGGGGCGGGTCACCGTCTGGTGGTACGTAACGGGAGAGCTGCGGAGCGGACGCTGGTGACCGGTGCGGGAGCGCTCAAGGTTCGGACTCCGCGGGTTCATGACCGTAGGGAGGGTCGCCGGTTCTCGTCATACATTCTGCCCAAGTATGCGCGTCGGTCTCCCAAGGTCGCTGACGTGTTGCCGGTGTTGTATCTGCGGGGCCTGTCGACGGGGGACTTCGCCCCCGCCTTGGAGCAGTTCTTCGGCACCGATACCGGGTTGTCGGCGTCGACCATCGGTCGCCTGATCGAGACCTGGAGTGATGACTACACAGCGTTCGAGGGTCGTGACCTGTCGGGGTCGGATTATGTGTATGTGTGGGCCGACGGGATCCATTTCCGGATCCGGCTCGAAGAAGACCGGCTGTGCTGTCTCGTCATTGTCGGGGTCAAAGCCGATGGCACCAAAGAACTCCTGGCGTGTGGCGATGGGTATCGCGAATCGACCGAGTCATGGGCCGAGGTGCTGCGAGATCTTCGAGATCGAGGCATGACCTCCCCGGTGGTGGCGGTCGGTGACGGTGCGTTGGGGTTCTGGGCGGCGCTGGGTGACGTGTTCCCCGCCACCGTCGAGCAACGCTGCTGGGTGCACAAGACCGCCAACATCCTCGACGCCTTACCCAAGCGGCTCCATCGCCAAGCCAAAGCAGCGATCCATGAGATCTACCAGGCCGAGAACCGCGCCGACGCCGACGCCGGTATCGACGAGTTTGTGACGCTCTTCGAAGCGAAGTATCCCAAAGCGGTCGTCAAGCTGACCCGGGACCGCGACGTGTTGTTGACGTTCTACGACTTCCCCGCAGCCCACTGGACCCATCTACGCACGACGAACCCGATCGAATCCACATTCGCCACGGTGCGGGCCCGAACCAAAGTCACCAAGGGTGCCGGGAGCCGCCGCCGCGGCCTGGTGATGGCCTACAAGCTCCTCGACGCCGCCGAGGACCGGTGGCGGAAAGTGAACAGCCCCGAGCTCGTCGCCGTCGTCCGAGCCGGCATCGAGTTCAAAGACGGCAACCAAGTTGAAAGGAGGATCGACGAGTCAAGGGACGCCGCCTGACCACCCGACCCCCATCCACAAGATTTGGCGATATCTCGGTTGGGTGGGTTCCTGGGGGGCTATTCCGGGAACACTCGATTGGCGTATCAGCAGGATCTGCGCCTCTATGTGGGTTGGTGTCACCGCCAGCAGGTCCAGGTGTTTGATGTGCGTCGGACCCATATTGAGTTGTTCGCCCGTTGGCTCGAACACCACGATGCGGCCGGTACGACGATCGCCAGACGCCTGTCAACAGTTGCTGGGTTCTACCGGTACTGCGTCGAAGAAGAACTCCTCACCCACAATCCCGCAACCAATGTGCGGCGTCCACGGCTTCGTCATGAGCCGACCATCCTTGGCTTGGATCGAAACGAGCTCGGCGCCTTCTTGGTCCAAGCTGGGTTGTCCGGTGCTCGGGATCATGCCCTGGCATGTCTACTCGCATTGAACGGACTCCGCGTCTCTGAAGCCCTGGGCACCAATATCGCTGATGTCGGCCTCGAGCGAGGGCATCACACGCTGCGGGTCCGTCGCAAAGGCGGCAAGACCGTCATCGTCCCCATGGCGCCTCGTACCGCCCGCACCGTCTATCTCGCCATCGGCGAACGCACCGAAGGACCCATCTTCACTACTGGCGATGGGCAGCGAATGAACCGGCACCAAGCCACCCGGGTGGTGCGACGCCTCACCAAACACGCCGGAATCGACAAGAAGATCTCCCCTCACTCGCTCCGCCACAGCTTCATCACCGCCGCCCTCGACGCAGGAGTACCACTCCGAGACGTCCAAGAAGCCGCCTCCCACGCCGACCCCAGAACCACGATGCGTTACGACCGGGCACGCCGCTCACTCGACCGGCACGCCACCTACATCGTCGCCACCTTCGTCGCAGGAGCCAGCCGATGAGCTAACGCACATGTGCCTGATTGATGATGTGGGTGGTGTTGCGGGGCTGTGGGTCTCGTAGCGTCTGGGGGTCTCGACGGGTTTGGCTCTCGATGTGCCTGGCACCCGGATGGGTGTCTTTGTAACGAACTGCTGGCCCGTCGGGACCCTTGGCTGCGGTGTGGCTCGAAAGAGGCGAACGCCAGAGGCAACCCGTGTTGTGATCAGGAGTGCCCACCGTGGCCGTCCATGTGACCTATTACGAGGAGGTTGATGATGGTCACCACGATTGGGATCGATCCGCACAAGGCAACCCATACTGCGGTCGCGATCGACGAGGACGAGACCGTGTTGGGTGAGATCACCATCCCGGCGGACCGGTATCAGACCAAGACGCTGATGGAATGGGCTTCGGAGCTGGATGGAGAC
>JACZST010000100.1 GCA_022574065.1 Acidobacteriota bacterium | reverse complement strand
GCATCACCTTGACAGGCTCCGCCCAGTCGATCGTCGAGAAATCGAGCAGTTCTTCGGCATACTTGGTAATGGCGAAGAACCACTGCTCCATCTTTCGCTGCTCCACCGGGGCACCGGTGCGCTCATCCTTGCCGTCGATGACCTGCTCGTTGGCGAGCACGGTCTGCAGGACGGGGGACCAGTTGACGATGGCCTCGCCGCGGTAAGCCAGCCCGCCCTCGTAGAGCCGCCGGAACAGCCATTCGGTCCACGTGTAGTACGAAGGGTCGGCGGAGATGACCTCTCGCTCCCAGTCGAACATCGGCCCCATGGTGCGGAGCTGCCCGCGCATCCGCTCGATGTTTTCCCATGTCCAGATCGCAGGATGCACATTGCTGTTGATCGCTGCATTTTCTGCGGGGAGCCCGAATGCGTCGAAACCGATCGGGAACAGGACGTTGAAGCCCTTCATCCGCATGACGCGGGCCCTGGCGTCCGACGGGGCCATCGCGTACCAATGGCCGATATGCAAATCGCCAGACGTGTAGGGGAGCATGGTCAGGGCGTAGTGTTTAGGTCGGTCCCAGTCGACCTCCGACCGGTATAGGCCGTCGGCTTGCCACCGGTCCTGCCAGCGGCGCTCGAGCTCTTCGTGGTCGTATTTCTCAGCCATGATCTGTGTTGATGAAGGCGGCATGGTAGGTCCAATGTGCCAGGTGGGGATAAGGTTCTGCGATGCCGTCGACCACGATGACGCTCACCGAGGCGCTTCTCGCCAACGGCGTCGACAAGACCAACCCCGCCTACGACTCCGTGGTCATCGCCGCCGCGCCGCGGTGGCTCACCAGGGTATGGGGATCGGACATCGCGGCGATGACGGTGTCGCGCCGGATCTATGTTGGTGAAAAGGCGTTGCGCAAGATCACGGAGGGCAACGCTGCCAAGTTGCTCAAACACGAATCGGTCCACGTCGATCAATGGCAGCGCTACGGACGGGTTGGTTTTCTCGCCAGATACCTCGGCGACTACCTGCGCGGACGTGGCGCCGGGTTGTCGCATTCGGCTGCGTACCGTGCGATCGCGTTCGAGAGGGAAGCGTCATCCAAGAGCGAGTGACCGACTACCTCCAGAACGTCGAGTGGAGCATCCCCCACGTGCTCGCGGTGCTTGGAGGTGGTTTCGCCGGAGCGTTGGTCGCAACGATCGGCGTCGTGCTGGTCTATGGGGAGGACCTCACCCTGGTTGCCTTCGTCATTACCTTCATGGGGCAGGCGACAGGTGGTTTGCTGGTACTGGCCTACCTGTCGCGAAAGGTCGGCACCGGGAGCTTTGTCGCCGACTTCGGCTTCGAGCTCCATCTTCGATACTGGTGGGGCCTTCCGGCAGGCGCCGTCCTCCAGTTCGCTGCAGCCATCGTCACTGCGCCGCTGGTGCAGCTGCTGTTCCCCGAGGGTGCGCCCCAACAAGAGGTGGTAACGATCACCCAGGGCTCGGACACCATCTTCGAGGCGCTCCTCATCCTGTTTGCGGTTGGGATCCTCGCTCCGGTGGTCGAGGAGCTCACCTTTCGCGGGATGCTGCTGTCGCGACTGGTTCGCTCGATGTCCAAGTGGTGGGCGATCGCTGCCCAGGCGGTCGCCTTTGCCGGGATCCACCTGCTCGACCCGAATGCCAGGGCCGTGCTGCCCGGGCTGTTCCTGATCGGCTTCGTACTCGGATACGCCGCGATCAGAACCGGGAGCCTGTCCCTGCCGATCTTCCTCCACGCCGGAGTGAACCTCACCGCCGCCCTGTTGCTCGTCTTCGGCGACGACCTGCTCAACTGGCTCGATGAAATGGCCGGCTTGGAGCCCGCGGAGTCACTGCTACGGATGATCTTCTGACGATCGCCTTTGACGTAGAACGGTAAACCGTACCGTTTCGCCGCCATGCATCTCAAGGATCGACGCCACCCTCGACCAGCGTTGGGTCTCCGCTCTTCGGAGCCTCTGGTAATCAGCCTCCAGTCTCCGGTCCCCGGCCTCCGGCCAGAAGCAACCAGAACGGCGGATGATGCGCCGGGTACATCTGAAGCGTTCGCGGAGGAATCGGTGGCCGAGGGTCGGTGGTCCGGTGATGCTCTGACGAATGGGCTCGATCGAGTGTCACGACACGGCTCGACCGGTTTCGCTCTGAAGGCAGGTCTTCTCAGCTCGATCTCGGCGTGGTACATGTAGCGGGGTGGCGCACCGCGAGCGGGAGCCGGTGTGTCAGATTCGAGTTCACGACTGTCGCTGATTGCAGCGATCGGCGCCATTGTTGTTGCGGTCGGAGGCGGGATCTACTTCGGTCGCGGTCCGGAATCGTCTCTCCCTCAACCGTCTGCGATCGTAGAGTCCGTCGAGGAGACCGTGGTCGTCCACGTGTCGGGGGCGGTCCGAAATCCGGGGCTGGTCTCGCTCCCGATCCCGGCCCGGATTGCCGACGCAGTTGAAGCGGCCGGTGGCGCAAGCGATGAGGCTGATATCGGTGCCCTCAATCTCGCCGGACCACTGCGAGACGGAGAGCAGATCGTCGTCCCCGCCTACGGCGAGTCGCGGGATCTCGATGACGGTGGCGTCGATCTCAATCGGGCGACAGCAACCCGGCTCGCCGAGCTCCACGGTATCGGCCCGGTTCTTGCCGAGCGGATCGTCGCGTTTCGCGAGGAACATGGACCGTTCGAGGCGATCGAAGACCTGCTCGATGTCCCCGGCATAGGCGAGGCCAAGCTGGTCTTGCTGCGACCCGGCGTGTCCGCTCCCTGAGTGCGGGCTCCAGGGGCGGCGGGAAGATGGGCGCTTGCCGCGGCGGCGACGGTCTGGGTCGGGACGCTCGGTGGTCTTCGCTTCGGGGCCGTCGTCGCGGTTGTGGGAGCGGCGTTGGCGCTGGCGGCATGGTCGGGCCGACATCGAGCGATTGCGGTGCTGCTGGCCCTCCTCTGTGCTGGAGCAATTTCCGGCTCGTCGGCGGCGGTGAGAACCCAGTCCACATGGAGCGCACCCATCCCCGAGGGCCCGATCTCGCTGATCGCGCTGGTCGTCGAGGACGGGACGCCGGAAAGACCCGGCGTTGTTCGCCCGGAGGCCGTCCTGGTGAACGAGGAAGTGGTGCGATGGCGCGGTCCCGACCTCGGCGTTGATCTGCCTCCCGGCGCGGTCCTGGTGGCCGGGGATCAGGTTCGTATCGACGGCATTGCTCGCGCCCGAGCCGGAAGAGTGCGCGGAGACCCGATTGCGGGGCGTATCGCGGCTCGGGATGTGGAGCGGATCGGGGGCGGCCGCGGCCCTCTGTTTGCTGTTGGGAACGCCGTCCGCGGGCGTGTTGCCTCTGTGATCCCGGGAGCGAGCCCCGGTGAGGCGCTGGTCTCCGGGTTCCTGATCGGTGATACCTCACACGTCCCCCCAAGGGACCTGGACGCGCTGCGCCGCTCGGGCCTCACCCACTTTGTCGCCGTATCCGGCAGCAACGTTGCGTTATTCCTCGCCGGATGGTGGCTGCTCACCTCACCGCTCGGTCGTGGTTCGCGGCGGCGCTTCGCAATTGGGCTGGTCGGGCTGGCCGTGTTCGTGGTAGTCACCAGATGGGAGGCCTCGGTGTTGCGAGCGGCAACGATGGCCGGGCTCATCCTCGGAGGAGCGGCAACCGGAATCGCGGTCGACGGCTGGATGGCTCTCGGTGGCGCAGCTGGAGTGTTGCTACTGGCATCGGGCAACCTGGCGCTCGACGTTGGGTTTCAGCTGTCGGTAGCGGCGACCGCGGGGATCTTGGTGGGAGCCGGCGCCGCCGGCACTCGTCGGCCCCGCTGGGCCTGGACGGTGTTGGCCGCTGCCGTTTCGGCCCAGATCGCAGTCGTTCCGATCCTGTTGTGGCACTTCGGGAGCATTCCACTCCTTTCACCGGTGGCGAACCTGCTGGCGGCGCCACTGGTGACCGTGGCCACGATCGTAGGCGGGCTCGCCGTCGTGACCGGATGGGCGGTGCTCGTCACCGTTTCCTCCGGTTTGGCGGGTGTCGTGCTCGCCATCGCCAGGCTCGCCGCAGCGTGGCCCCAACTTGGCACCGTGGCGGTGCTGGTGGTCAGCGCAACCGGAATCGTCGCGATCAACCGGCGGCTACGCCCGGTCGTGGCCGTAGCCGCTGCGCTGGTGCTGGCCGTGGTGACCCTCGCCCCGGTGATCTTGCCTTCTGGTCCGACTGCGACCGTGTTCGACGTGGGGCAAGGAGATGCGATCCTGTTGCGGTCGCAAGGCAGAGTTGCGTTGGTCGACGGCGGCCAGGACCCCGTAGTACTCGCCGACCGGCTGCGGAGTCACGGCGTGGGCCGCATCGACCTTCTGGTTGTGACCCACGGCGATGCCGACCATGCCGGCGGGCTCGATGGCATTCTTGCCGACCACGGGGTCGGCAGGTTGTGGGTCCCACGATACGCCGATCTGGGTGAGCTGGTGGGCCGGCTTGTCGACGACGCTGCGACTGCGGGAGTGCAAGTCGAGTGGATCGACGCCGGGTCGCCGCTGTACAGATTGGGTGCCATCACCATTGAGCCGATCGGGCCACAGCGGCGCTACGCCGGCGACAACAACGGCTCGATCGTGGTTTGGGTGGAGGCAGACCGGTCGATGCTGCTTGGCGGCGACATCGAGGCGATCGCGCAGATCGAGCTGCCTGCGATCCGCCCCGATTTCCTTCTGGTGCCTCACCATGGCTCGGGGTCGACGGATGCGCAATGGTTGGCAGACACTGTTGGCAAGACTGCGGTGCTCAGCGTGGGAGAGAACCGCTACGGGCATCCTTCGCCCGAGATCATGACGATCCTCGAGCACTCGGGGGCGGAGGTGTTGGTAACGGCGGAACAGGGGGATGTGACGATCGAGTTGGATTGAGTGTCCAGTTCGCTTGCTGCGCTCTCTTCCAGTCCACAGTCGCCAGTCTTCAGCAACACAACCCTCAATACGCACTCGCGTCGACACCGTGGCGAACGCAGCACTCGGTTGTTCGAATAGCCCCCTCCCGCCTTCGGCAGTTCTCCCACCTTGAGGGGGGAGCAAACATCGTGACGGAGCAGAGCCCCCAACTGTCGCACAGTCGCGAAACACGACACGCAAAACCAGACTCCCGACTTGCGAACCGGGAACTGGGAACCCCTCCCGTGTCGTATTCTCCGGCGATGAGTTTCTTTCTCATCGCCGGCCCTCGCGATGCCGGACCCGGGGAGCGGGCGCTCATGCTCGATCGCGCCGCCGAGGTGTTCGCCGCGGCGTCGGTCGATCATCACGAGCGGATCGATGTGCCAGGGCGGGGGACCGAGGCGTCGGAAACCCAACTGCGCGAACCGGTGCAGGCGATCGTTCCCGCTCTGCAAAGCGGATCGTTGTTCGGCGGGTCGAACGGGATCCTGATCGTGGACGCGCAGAACCTGCAGAAATCGGAGGCGGAGGTCATCGCCGAACTGGTGACGCTGGCCGATGCCGACGCAGTGACTGCGGTGTTTCTCTCCGCAGGATCGATTCTGGCCCCCCTGGCCAAGGTGCTCAAGGAGCACGGGGAGACGATTTCGATCAAGAAGATGCGAGAGCGCGACGCCGCCCGCTGGCTCGGCGAAGCGGCTCGCGACCGCGGGCTGCGTCTCGAGCCCGAAGCGGCGACGGTCCTCGTACGACGATTCGGGTCCGACGTGGCTGCACTCGGCCAGGCCCTCGATCAACTGGCGGTGGATGGCCAGACGATAACGGCGGAGACGGTGACCGGCCGCTATGTCAACCGTCCCGACGAGCCGATGTGGCTTCTTGCGGATGCCATCTCGGACGGAAAGGTAGGTGAGGCGCTGCGCCGGCTCGCCGACTTCCTCGAACACGGGCATCCGCTGGTCGTGTTGTCGTTCCTCGAGGGCGAGGTCAAGAAGCGATCGCTCGCCGCGATCGCTCCGGACGTTGGCACCTATGCCAACTGGGTTGGAGGGTCCCCTCAGGCGTATCCGGTGAAGAAGGTGTGGGACCAACGGTCCCGGACCCGCTCGGAGTCGCTGCGGCGATCCCTCGATGCGCTGGCTCGGGCCGATCTACAGATCAAAACCGCTCCCGAGGAGACTCACCGGGTGACGTTGGAGCGCCTCACGGTCGCCATGTGCCGATGGCTGGGAAAGTAAACAGCCAGTCTCAAGTCACAAGCGTGATGACTCTTCCTTGCGTCTTGTGACTTGCGACTTCTTTCAACCCTCATAGACCCTGACCGAGACGATTCGATAGGTGAAGGTTCCCCCGGGCGCCTTGTATGAGACGTCGTCGCCTGGCCTGGCGCCGAGAAGTGCGGTGCCGAGCGGACTCTGTGGTGAGGCGAGAACGATCCCAGGCGCCTTGTTCTCCGCGGGCGCCACAAGGAACTCGATCTCGTCCCCGTCTTCGTCAATCACGGTGGCGACGGTCCCCACCTCGACCGCACCCGAGTCTTCGGCGTCGCGCACCTCGGCGGTGTCGAGGATGTGACGCAGCTGGCGAATCCTCAATTCCATGAGGCCCTGGTCGTTCTTTGCCGTGTCGTACTCAGCGTTCTCCCGGAGATCACCGTGGTCGCGGGCCTCCGCAATCCGCTGTTCCGCCTCGCGGCGACCGACGGTGGTGAGGTGCTCGAACTCGGCGACGAGTTTCTCGTGGGCGGCCGGTGTCAGCCAGGTCGTGTCAGTCATGGTGCTAGGCGAGGAGGGAGCGCACCTGGCGGGTGAGCCTGGACTTGCGGCGGCCGGCAGTGTTCTTGCTGAGCACTCCCTTGGAAATCGCCACATCGAATCGCTGCTGGGCAACGCGGAGCAGCTCCTCTGCCTGAGCGGCATCACCGGTTTCGGCAGCCTCGATGGCGTTTCTCGCTCTCGTCTTCAGTTCAGACCGGATCGCCCTATTGCGCTCATAGCGTTTCTCGTTCTGGCGATTGCGCTTTATTTGGGACTGGATGTTTGCCATACGGAAAAGACCTCGTGAGGCGGTTGGGACGGCCCGTAACGTTACCAGCAGCGGCGCTCAACGGTACACTGTCGCCGTTCCGCACTCCCGGGGTTCCCCAAATGGCTGATCAGTCGCGCATACGCAACTTCTCCATCATTGCCCACATCGACCACGGGAAGTCGACCCTCGC
>JACZST010000099.1 GCA_022574065.1 Acidobacteriota bacterium | reverse complement strand
GGGGCGTGTTCAGCGACGATCCAGGTCTGATCGTCGCCGCCTTTACCCAGGGGTAGTGACTCAGCGATAGACGGTGGCGACGGCGGCCGCCGCAATACCCTCGTCGGCCCCGATCGAGCCCATCCCGTCCGTGGAGGTCGCCTTCACGGAGACCGCATCGACGTCGATCCGGAGCACCTCCGACAGCGCAGCCCGCATCGCATCGCGATGCGGGGCCACCCGCACCGACTCGGAGATGATCGTCACGTCGACGTTGCCGACGCGGTAGCTTTCGTTCTCGACCAGGCGCAGCGCGCGAACAAGCAACTGCATCGAGTCGGCTCCCTGCATGTCTGGATCATCCGAAGCGAAGTGGGTACCGAGGTCGCCGATCCCCACGGCACCCAGCAACGCGTCGATCAAGGCATGGGCGGCGACGTCGCCGTCGCTTGTTGCTTCGACTCCGCGGGCGTCATCCACCTCGATGCCACAGAGGATCAATGGTCCGTCGGGTCCGAAGCGGTGTGCGTCGAAACCCCAGCCAACCCTGGTGTGGCCCTCAGCCACGGTCCACCGAGCGCAATACTCGTGCCAGCTCGAGATCCTCGAGGTAGGTCACCTTGATGTTTGCTCGGTCACCGGCGATCGTCACTA
The DNA here is from genome assembly GCA_022574065.1 of Acidobacteriota bacterium. Taxonomy (GTDB): domain Bacteria; phylum Actinomycetota; class Acidimicrobiia; order Spongiisociales; family UBA5794; genus JACZST01. The sequence continues at coordinate 6,521 of JACZST010000099.1, read as the reverse complement.
CCCGTTCGCCGATAGCTTCGACGAGCATGGCGTCGTCGGTGGCGTCCGCTCGAGCGGAGGCATGGGCCTTGCGCAGAATCTCGGCCCTGAACCCCTGCGGCGTTTGCACTGCGACCAGCGACGAGCGATCAACGGTCTCTACGACCTCATCGCCTGCGATGTACTTCAGCGTGTCGGGGACGGGTACTGCGGGGACAACGCCTGCGACGTCACCGGCGCGAAGCCGGTCGATGACCCGGACGACGAGCTTGGGATCGGTGAGGGGCCGGGCGGCGTCGTGGACGAGCACGAACTCAACCGTCGGCGGCACATGGTCGAGCCCATTGCGCACCGAATCGATGCGTCGCTCCCCGCCAGGAACGCCGTCTGGAACATCTCCGACGACCACAACTTCGTCGACACCTCCAGACCTGAGCGCACGCTCGGCATGAACCCAAAGTGGGTCGTCGTCGAGGAGGGCGGCGTGCTTCGGGCTGCCAAACCGAACTCCTCTTCCGGCTGCGACCAGGATGGCCCAGAGATCATTGGGCGAGCTCATGACCCTCGATGGTATGCCGCTGGCGTCAGGCCTCCACCAACTCCTCGATCTTGGGGAGGGCTCGCTCCAGCTTCTTGACCGCGTCCTCCTCGGAGATGTCGAGCGAGAACTGGAGCTCGCTGATGATGATCAGGCGGGCCTTGGCCAGCATCCGCTTGAGGGCGGGGGAGATGCCTTTGACCTTCTGGGCGTAATCGAGATCCCTGATCACCTCTGCGACCTGGAAGATGTCGCCGCTGTTGATCTTCTCGGTCAGAATCTTGTACCACCGGCTCCAGTTCGATCCGGCCTCCTGCGGCTCGCTGCGCAACGCGGCGAACACCTGCTTGGCTTTGTTTTTGCTGATGACCGGGCGCACCCCAAGCTCGACCGCTGAATCCACCGGCACACTGACCGTGAGTTGGTCGGTTGCAATCTCGAGGATGAAGTAATCCCGCTTCTCGCCACCAACGTCGAGCCTGCGCTTCTTGATGATCGTCGCCGCGCCGTGATGGGGATAAACCACATTGTCGCCGACGGCGAACGGGATCGCCGGTTTCTTCACGGGCTCTGTGTCTACAGCCTTCTCCTTGGGCTTCGTCGATTTGGCCGCCGGCTTCTTTGCTGGTGGCTTCGTCGCCTTGGCTGCGGGCTTCTTCGCTGGTGGCTTGGTCGCCTTGGCTGCGGGCTTCTTCGCTGGCGGCTTGGTCGCCTTGGCCGCGGGCTTCTTGGCAGGCGACTTTTTCGCCGCCGTCTTCTTCGCGGCCGGCTTCATGGCAGAGTTCTTCTTTGTCGCCGGCTTCTTGGCCGTCGACTGCTTGACGGCGGTTGTCTTTGCAGTTGCGGAGGACTTTGACGAGGTCGACTTCGTTTTCGCCGTGGTCGTCGTCTTTTTCTTCGCTGCCAAGGCTCACCTGGGGACGCGGATTCCGGCAGTGTACCGGCGACGGGACCGGTACCGATGCGAGCTCAGTCGGGTGTCGACGGGCCTCTGGAATGGGGGAGTTGGTCGAGGTATGCCCGGATCCGAGCTGCCCTGGCCGGACCGACCCCCTCCACATCGTCCAGCTCGCCGACGGTGGCGGCCCTGAGCCGGGCGATGGTTCCGAACTTGCGCATGATGGCTTCCCTGACACTCTCAGGTAGCCGTGGAACCGAGGCCAGCGCTCGCGCCCCTCGCGGGCTCACCTCCGCATCGAGGGGAGTCAACCCGATCGCCTGGGCGACGGTTGCGGTCTGATACAGGTCTTCGGTCGCCACCCTGTCGAGCCGTCCGAATGCCGACGATCCGCGTCTCGGCTTTCGGTCCTGGTAGTCGATGTTGATCAGCTCGACGATCGATGCCACTCCGGTGGCCAGATCGCTGGCCTGGAGTTGGACCATCGGCGCCTCGTCTCCGAGTTCCACGGCCAGCGCCTCGAGATCGTCGACGTTGCGCAGGACCAGCATCGCTCGCTGGATCACCATGACTGCGTCGCGTAGCGTGACGATGCCGTCGTCTTCGTATTGGTTGAGGCGGACGATCGCCTCATCGAGACGCCGTCGCAGCCGCTCCAGCGACTGCAGCCGCTGGTTGGCCACCGCCAACAGCGTCATCGGCGCCTGGAGCACCACACGAGTGTCTCCGGCGAACAGCACGGCGACGTTGCGGCCCTCCTCGCTCACCGCAAGCACCGCCAACCCGGTCTGCAGCGCCATCCGCTCCGCAGTGCGAAAGCGGGTGCCGGTCTCTTTGGTCGGGATGGTCGGATCGGGGTTGAAGTGGACATTGGCCCGCTCGATCGTGTTGGTGTCGCTATCGATGACGATCCCACCGTCCATCTTGGCGAGCTCAGCGATTCGTTGTGCGGTCAACGGCACGTCGACGAGCCGAAACCCGCCTGTCGACAGCTCGTCGACGCGATCCCCCGACGCGATGACGATCAGCGCTCCGGTTCCCTGGTTGAAGATCAGGCGGGCAGCCTCACGCAACGTCGTGCCTGGCGCAAAACGGCGCAGCACCTCGAGCGGCGGGGTGGAAACTGTGGCCATCCGGACCGCAGGCTAGCCCACGCCAATGGGTGGCCTCTCCTGAGCCGCTAGTCGCAATCGTCAGTGCGCGGTCCCCGCTGTTCTGCCGGGGCGGATCGTCGCCGCAGCCAGGCCCGCCTCGACGAGCGCATCGACGAGATGCGGATACTTCGACCCGTCGATGATCCCACCAATGCCGAGGCGCGCGACCTCGGCGCGGCGCCGCTGCCGATGCGGTACCCCGCGCAGCTCCCCGGTGAGTCCGACCTCACCCCAGGCGGCAACATCGGTGATGGCAATGCCCGACGCCGCCGACGCTACCGCCAACGCCACCGCGAGGTCGGCGGCGGGCTCGCTGAGCTGCAATCCGCCCATGGCCGACACGTAAACCTCATGACGACCCAGCGGTAGGTCGGCATGCCGCTCGAGCGCGGCCAGGATCTGATGGACGCGGGCCGCAGGCAAGCCCTTGACACTTCTCCGCGGCTGGGCGGCCGCCGAGGGTACGACCAGGGCCTGCACCTCGACTACCAGCGAGCGTAACCCGTCGATCGTCGGGAACAGCACGCTCCCCGGTGCGGCCGCGTCCCGACCTGCTATCAGCGTGGCGCTGGGATCGGCAACGGCACGCAGACCATCGGGCAGCATCTCGAAAATTCCTACCTCGTCGACGGACCCGTGGCGGTTCTTCACACAACGGAGAAAGCGGAGCCCACGGTGTGGATCACCCTCGATCGTGATGACCACGTCGACCATGTGCTCGAGGAGTTTCGGCCCGGCGATGGACCCGTCTTTGGTGACATGACCGGTCATGACCATGGCCGTCTCCGAGGATTTGGCGCCGGAGATCAGCTGAGCCGCCGCCTCTCGAACTTGAGCCGGACCACCCGTACCCCCCGCCCGCGTCGGCACGCTGACCGTCTGGATCGAGTCGACGACGACGAGGTCGAAACGACCGGATTCGATCATGGCCAGGATCGCGGTCACGTCGCGCTCGGCAGCGATCGAAACGTGCTCGACGAGCGCACCGATCCGGTCGGCCCGCATCCTGATCTGGTTCAGCGACTCCTCTCCAGACACGATGAGGGCGGTGCCATCCAGTGCGGCAGCAACCTCGAGCACCAAGGTTGACTTGCCGACACCGGGTTCCCCGGCGACCAGAGTAACCGAGCCGGCAACGATGCCCCCACCGAGCACCCGGTCGAACTCATCGATGCCGGTCGCCAGGCGCTGTCCGCCGGCGGCGGGTGCGACCTCGGTGATCGCAATCGGGAGGGTGTCGCCGGCGTGGGCTTTTTGCTCGCTCAGCGTCCCGGTGGTTCGGCACTGGGGGCAGAACCCCATCCAACGGGCTGTGGTGTATTCGCATGTCGTGCACCGATATGAGGCCATGAAGACACGCTACGGGGTAGGTGTGACAGGAATGAGTCGCAAGACGCAAGACGCAAGTCGCAAGTCAATACGAAGTTGCTCAGCCGCGTCGCGTCGCGGCGTAGATCGCTGCGGCCAGCACGGAAACCAGCAGGATCATTCCGAGTATGTTCCACATCGTCCACGGCTCCGCGACGCGTACCTGCGCGATAAACGACATGCGTGGCACAATACCGGGCGAGACGACTCCCGAGGTGCGTCGGATGGACAAGGACACACCCGATTTCGATGACCTGTTCGAGCCATTTGAGCTCGATGAAGGCCCACCCCCGAGCAGCGATAGGCCGGAGCCCGGGTACCACCCGGCGGCGGCCTCCGCTGGTGCAGTGACCGACGTGACGACGGTCGCTTGCCCTTCATGTGGGTCGGCCAACCCCGAATACAACCGCCACTGCGAGCAATGCGGCGCCCGGCTCAGCCAGGAATCGCTGCCGGTTGCGCCACCGCCAACACTGCGGACCTCTCCCGGTGCCAGGGCGCTTGGGGTGCTCGCCGCCATGATCCTGTTGGTTGCGCTCGCCGCCCTGGTATTCAACGTATTCAGAGGTGACAGCACGGCGCAACCGACGTCGACGACCTCCGCGCCAACCACGATCCCGGTGGCGGTCAAGGAGTTGTTCGCCTCCTCGGTCGATGCCAGCTCGTTCCTGGCCGGCTGGGAACCGGAGAACCTCATCGACGGCGACCCTTCGACGCACTGGAACGACGAAAGCCTGCACGGGATCGGCGCCGTGCTGACGTTCACGTTCTCTGATCCGGTGAGCATCACCGAAATCGAATTGCAGAACCTGCTCGACGATGAGGGCTTCAAACGGAACTACAAGATCCAGGGATACCTGATCACGACCGACGATCTGACCGTCGATTTCTCGGGTCGGCTCGACAATGTCAACGACCCGCAACGGATCCCCATCGCCAGCCTGGGGACGCGGGAGCTGACGATCCAGGTGATGAGCACCTATCCCGCCGAGTCGGCCGGCGACAAGCCGCCGTTCGACGAGCTGGCGCTGTTGTCCGTGCAGTTCTTCGGTACCGACACCTAAAGAGTCGCAAGACGCAAGTCCCAAGCAAGACCGCCCCCTGTCTCGCGTGTCAGGTGACTTCTGACCTGGGTCTCTCAACCACTGAGTCGCAAGACCGCAAGTCCAAGTCCCAAGCAAGATCGCTCCTTGTCTTATGTCATGCGTCTTGTGACTTGCGACTCTTAATCCTTGATGTAGGGCTGACCGTCGGCTGCCGGTGGCCGTGCCTTTCCGACGACACCGGCAACGACGATGATGGTGACGATGTAGGGCGTCATCGACAGGAACTCCGAAGGGATCGGCGCGCCCAGGATGCCCAGCTTGGTTTGTAGGCCCCTGGCGAATCCGAACACGAGCCCGGCGCCGAGCACCCCAAACGGCATCCAACGACCGAAAATCATTGCGGCGAGCCCGATGAACCCGATCCCTGCGGTCATGTTCTCCTCGAACCTCGGTACCTGCGACAGCGTTATGAACGCACCACCGAAACCGGCGATCAGACCGCCGAGGATGACGTTTCGGTATCGGGTGCGATAGACGTTGATGCCGACGGTGTCTGCGGCCTCCGGATGCTCGCCAACCGATCGCGAGCGAAGGCCCCACCGGGTGTAGAACAGCCCGAAGTGGATGACGATCACGAGGATGAACATCCCGTAGACGAAGAACGAGTGATCGAAGAATACCGGGCCCAGGATCGGGATGTCTGACAGGATGGGGATCGGCCACGGCGTAAACCGGCCAGGCTCATTGAAGTGCGGAGCCTCTGCCAACACGCGTGAGGCGAGGAACGAGGTGAGACCGAGGGCGAAGATGTTGATCACGACGCCGGCGATGATCTGATCCACCCGGTATTTGATGGAGAGGACCGCAAGTACCGCACCGAGGAGCGCACCCGAGACCAGGGCTCCGAACAACCCGACCCAGGGACCAAACGCTGAGCCGAGAATGGTGCCGACGAACGCCGCGGTCAGCAGCTGGCCCTCGATGGCGATGTTGATGATGGCAACTCGCTCGCACATGAGCCCGGTGAGCGCACCCAGCGTTACCGGCACGGACAGGATGACCGTGGACCGCAGCATGCCGACGAAGCTGAACGACTTGCCGCCGGCGGCCCAGGCGAGGAAGGCGAGGACGAAGAACACCATTCCGACGGCAAGGATCCGGTTCGTCCACTTGAGGTGCGAGCGGCGCAGCACGACACCACCGAGGAAGGCGAGGATGCCGGCAACAACGAACCCGAGCAACTGCGTGTTGACGGTCCACTCGATCCCTTGAAAGCGGTCGGTTGGCAGCGATAACTTGAACGTGGAGTCGAGATCGCCAGCGACGTTGAGCCCGAACGCCCAGAACACGAACCCGGCGAGCGCAACGAGGATCACCCCGACGATGGTTGCCCGCCGCTGCTCGGGGGTCGTTCGCGCCTCGACCTCGGTCGCGGAGATGGCGATGTCGGTCATCAACCCCACCCCTTGGTGAGCTGTATCCCCTCTTCACCCTCGGGTGCCTTGATCCGATAGATGGAACGCACCAGCTCGGGGGCG
>JACZST010000002.1 GCA_022574065.1 Acidobacteriota bacterium | reverse complement strand
GCCGATGAGGTGATCGAGAAGATCAAGAGTGTTGCTGCCGACCTCCTGGAGGCCGCCGCAGAGGACATCGTCGTCGCCGACGGGAGGGTTGCAGTGATTGGTTCCCCCGACAGTGGCCTGTCCCTCGCCGAGGTGGCGGCGGCGGCAACGTGGACGATTGGGCCTATCCAGGGAACCGGCTCGTTCGTGACCCCTTTCCCCGATTTCAACCCGGGATGTGCTACCGGCCTCATGTTCCCTTCGTTCCCCACGCCCACCTACCACGTCCATCTGGCGGAGGTCGCGGTTGATCCTGTGACTGGCCGGGTCGCGGTGACGAGGTACATCGTGGCCCAGGAGGTCGGCAAGGTGATCAGCCCGTCGGGGACCTATGGTCAGGTCGCTGGCGGCGTCACTCAGGGGATCGGCTATACGCTGTACGAGAGTCTTCGCATCGGGGAGGACGGCCGTTATCAGGAACGGTCGTTGGAGAGTTATCGACTCCCACTAGCCGTCGACATACCCCGGGTGGAGTTCTATCCTTTGGAGCATCCAGATCCCGATGGCCCCTTCGGCGCAAAGGGCGTCGGCGAGGCTCCCGTTCTGCTCCCTGCAGCTGTGATCGCCAACGCGGTCAGTGAAGCGATCGGGGCGCCCTTCGACACTATTCCCATCACACCCGAGGCTGTCCTTGAGGCGATCACCGCCAAGGCGGCCGAAACACTATTGGAGGAATAAACATGAGCATATAGGCCCAGACGAAGGTGCTCGGTGCCGTGCTCGCGCTGGCGTTGGTGACCGCGGCCTGCGGAGACAACGACGCTGCAGACACGACCACCACTACGACGCAAGGGGGCGGCGACCAGGAGCCGCTCGTGCTGGGGGTGGTGTCCGGCCAGACCGGCTTCATGTCGCTCTTCGACATTCCAGTGCTGCAGGGCGTGGAGCTGGCGGTGGCCGAGATCAACGCGGCTGGCGGGATCCTGGGCAGGCAGATCGAGATCATAGTCATTGACCACAAGACCGACTTCGCGCTGCTCGAGTCGGCGGCTATCGAGGCTATCGAGGCCGGCGCCGACATCATCATCACGTCCTGTGACTTCGACGTCGGTGGTCCTACAGCCCGCGCCGCCAACGAGCAAGGCGTGCTCGCCATCGGCTGTGCCGGGGCCCCGCAGTACCGTGACCCCGAGATCCGGGAGCTGCCCGCCTGGTACCTCGACCAAGACCACGTCGACCATGGCTACGCCCTCACCGGCCACAAAGCCCAAGGCGTCACCACCGGCCGCACCTTCACGATCATTGGCGGAAGCGCCGACCGGGAATGGGCCTACGTCGCGATGAGCCGAGGCCGCCAGGCCAACACCCTCTACCTCGCCAACCCCGAACCCGGCGACGAACAGTGCACTCATCTCACCCACCAGGATCGGGGAGACGCCCTCGACACGCTCACTGCGTCGCTTGGCCGAAGTTCGGCCCGTGTCGCCGCCATCGATCGCATCGTCGGAGGGGGGCTGTCGGTCGGTGCTCCATCGACACGTTCGGACCTCCCTCGGAGCGTGACGAGGTCATAACTCACTGGATCGCCGAGATGAGGATGCGGCATCGATGCTCAACCTCGGCGGTGTCACCAGAATCGAGGGCAGCCTGCGGGAATACAGCGCCCCCGACGCCCAGGGCAGTCGAGCCCGCCTTCAGGAAGGCAGCGGCGTTCGAGACATCGACTCCCCCGGTTGGCACGAGTGCGGGTTCTCCGAGAGGCCTGCGGATGGCCTTCACGAATTCGGGACCTCCTAGTTCGCGAGCGGGGAACAGTTTCACCAGTTCTGCTCCGCTGTCTGCTGCTCGCAACACCTCGGTCGGGGTCGCGGCGCCTGGCACAGAAACCACACCAGCCGCTAAGGCCGCGGCGACCACCTTTGGGTCGAAGTGGGGTGAGACTATGAACCGTGCTCCTGCCTCCACCGCGTCAGCGACCTCACGCACCGACCGCACCGTCCCGGCGCCAACCGACATGTTCGGGTGGTTCTGGGCCAGGGACCGAATTGCGCCGAAGGGGTCCGCTGAGTCGAGCGTGACTTCCAGAGCAGTGAGCCCGGCGGCCTCTGCGGCGGTCGCCATGGCATTAACGTATTGCACCGGACAGCCGCGGAGGATCCCAATCAGGGGCATCCGAATAAGGGAGGCATCGAGTTCTGTCACAGGGAAGGGGAGCGGGGTGGCATCGGCTCGTGGCGATCATATAGGCGAGAGGCATCCTCCGTGGGGAGAATCGATTTGTGGCTGCAGGCGTGCCGGAGCGGATCGGAAGGTAGGGCCACGAGTTCCGGGAGCCTCCGTCGAGCGATGTTCACTCGACCGGGTATCCCCTCAAAGTGTGGAGACTTCCACTATGAGGAGATGTCATGTCAGAGTTACGTAGAAAGTATGACCCGGAGTTTCGTGAGGGAGCTGTCCGGATTGTCCGGGAGACCAACAAGCCGATAGCGGTGGTGGCTCGGGATTTGGGAATCAACGCCGGCACCCTGGGGAACTGGTTGAAGAGGGACCGCATCGAGCGTGGCGAGGCTGAGGGCCTCACCGTCGACGAGCGGGCTCGTCTGGTGTTCCTCGAGAGCGAGAACGCCGAGCTGCGAATGGAGCGTGATGTCCTCAAGCGTTCAGTGGTCCTTTGGGTAAAAGAGGCGACACGATGATCGTGGCATCGTTTATCGCCGCCCAGAGGACCGACCATGGTGTCCCCCACGCGGCGGCTTGCCGGGCTCTCGATGTGCCGCCCTCGACGTTTTATAAGTGGCGGGATCGCCCGCCGACACCACGCCAGGCCCGCCGGAGTCGTCTCGATGAGGCGGTGAAGGAATCCTTTGACGATTCTGGGGGGACGCCGGGGACCTATGGGTCACCGAGGGTGTTCGAGGACCTGGTCGAAGACGGGTGGGTGGTGTCGGTGAACACGGTGGCCGAGTCGATGGCCCGCCAAGGCCTCTATGGCCGGTCCCCGAAACGCAAACGACGGGGCTTGACCCGCCCCGATAAGGCCGCGGCGCCGGTCCCTGACCTGGTTAAACGTGACTTCAACGCGAAGGGGATCGACCAGAAGTGGTGCGGGGACTTGACCGAGATCCCCACCGATGAGGGCAAACTGTATTTGGCGACCGTCAAGGACCTGGCCTCGCGCCGGCTCCCGGGGTTCGCGATTGGTTCCCACCACGACGCCGAGCTGGCCAAAGCCGCGTTGTGTATGGCGGCTGCGGTGCGCGGCGGCAACGTTGCCGGTGTGATCTTTCACAGCGACAAAGGAGGCGAGTACACCGGTACCACCTTCGCCAAAGCATGTGAGGCGTTGGGTGTGGTCCAGTCGATGGGCCGGGTCGGATCCGCACTGGACAACGCAGCCTCGGAAAGTTTCAACTCCACCCTCGAATGGGAGCTGCTCTCACGCCGGCATTTCGCCACCAAAGCCCAGGCCCGCCGCGAGGTAGCGGAGTTCATCGACCGCTACAACCACCAGCGCCGCCACAGCAGCTGCGAGATGCAGCCCCCCGTCACCTACGAGCAGATTCTCGCCGACCGAGCCGCCCAGGAACGAGCAGCATGAAAACCGGCCTCTCACAGATGGCGTTCACGCCCGCGGAGTCCGCTCCGATTGCGCCACGGTGCCGACCTATGAGAAGATCCGACCAGCTATCAGAAACCCTCCACGATTCGAGGGGAAGCCCACGACCCCCTTCCTAATACTTGTTATAATATGCGATCAATGGCTTGTAGGCAGCGTGCTGATGCATGGCCGTCCGACTCATGGGAGGTAGATGATGACAGGAAATAGGCTATTCCGACCCCTGCTGATCGCTTCGGTGTTACTGGCTTTGGCGCTCGTTGCAGCCGCGTGTGGGGAGGATGCCGAGCCGGCGGATACCACACAGGCAACCGATACCACGGCACCGCCAGCGACGGATGCACCGGATCCGGATGCCCCCGCGACCACTGAGGTGCCGGCTCCGACATCGGAGAAGATCATCGTTTCTCTGTCGACAGACATCAACATCCTCGAGCAGCACCTGTTCCGGAGCACCGGCTCCTATGCAGTGACTAGAGCTCTCTATCAGCCTTTCCTCGATCAGGTGTACGTCGACGAGGGTGGTGCCCGGCTCGGAACGAGCGAAGTCGTGCCCAGCCCGTTACTGGATTCCTACGAAGTTGCGGACGACGGCACAGCCACCTTCACGCTCAACCCGGACGCCAAGTTTGCCAGCGGTGATTCCATCACAGCTGCGGACGCGGTTTACATGCTCCGACGCAGCATCGAGGCGCCGGGGAGCTATATCCCTCTGCTGCTGCCCTTTATTGCGATCGACTCGCCGGATGCGTTCACAGTGGTCGACGAACTGACCTTCACGATCACACCGAATCAGCCAACCGCGCTATTCGGCCGGTTCATGACGTTCCAGGTGTTTGGCCCACTCCAGGAGTCCCTCGCTAACGAACAGGCGACGGAGGAGGATCCGTTCGCATTCGACTACTTCACAACCAACGCCAACGCCTCAGGCCCCTACACGCTGACTAGTTGGGACCAGGCCCGCGGTGAGGTCATTCTGGATCCCAACCCGGGTTGGCCCGGTCAAGTTGCCAATGGTGGCATCATCGTGCGCAATATCCCAGACGCCGAGCAGAGAGCACTGCTGCTCCAGAACGGCGACATCGACGTCGCCGTCGGCCTGCCGCCACGGCTGGTCAGCGAGTTAGCGGACGATCCGAACATCAACGTGTATACCGCACCGTCGACACGGGTCAATTACATCGGGATGAACGCCACAACCGACCCCAACCTCAGCAACAAGCTGGTTCGTCAGGCGATCTCATACGCGGTCCCCTACCAGGCTCTTCTGGACAACGTGATGTTTGGTTTCGCTTCCACGGCCGGAACGCTCATCACGTCTCCCATGGAAACCTATCAGGGTGATGCCGCCGGGATCTACACGACTGACCTGGCAAAGGCGCAGGCACTCATGGATGAGTCCGGAGTCGCCCCCTTCGAGGTCGAGCTGGCGGTGCAGAACGCGCGGTCCCAGGACCAGGAGGCGGCGGTGTTTATCCAGGATGCCCTCAGGGAGATCGGGATCACCGTGAACATCAATGTGCTGCCCCAAGGTGAGTACAGTGAGAAATTGAATGGCCGCGAATTTGCGATGTTCTTCACCGAGTGGTTCTCATGGGGCGACGACCCGTTCTACCAGATGACCTTCCTCGCCAAATGCGGCGCGTTCACCAACTTCGCCGATGGCTGCAACGAACGCCTCGACGAGATCATCGCCGAGGGGACGTTCGAGACTGATCAGCAGCGGCGCAACGAGCTGGGGCTCGAGGCCCAGCAGTTGATGGTTGAAGATGCCAATCGGATCTACCTGTGGTCTGAGGATTGGATTCTGGCGACTGGGGCGAATATCACCGGTGTAACCAAGGACTTCACCGAAGTTCCGAGGTTCGAGAACCTCTCGAAGAACTGACACACAATCTAGGTAGGCAGTGTGGCGGCGCCCAAGCGCGCCGCCACACTGCTATCAAAGGTGGGCATGCGACGGTATCTGGCCAAGAGGTTCGCAATAAGCCTTCTGACCGTCTTTGGTATTGTGGTAGTGGTGTTCTTCATCGTGCGGGTCGTTCCCGGCGACGCAGCGTCGTTGCGGGCGGGCCCGTATGCAACCGAGGAGCGAATCCAGTACATCGCTGACCAGTACGGTCTCAACGATCCGATATCCGAACAATTCGTCGACTACATGTCCGGATTCGTACGCGGCGATCTCGGAGTGTCGATCCGCACCAACCAGCCGGTGCTCGGCGAGCTACTGGATCGGCTTCCGGCGTCGCTCGAACTGGCCCTCTACTCGGTGTTGTTGGCGGTTCTGATCGGGGTTCCACTTGGGATCGTCGCGGCGGCGAGGCAGGGCTCCTGGCTCGACAACTCCGCGCGTTTCTTCGCGGTGATCGGGTCGTCGATGGCTCTGTTCTGGCTGGGCCTTCTCTTGATCTTCTTTTTCGCCTTCGGTCTCGGCTGGTTTCCGGGTCCAGTGGATCGGCTCGCCGTGGGAACGGCCCCCCCTCCGACGGTCACCGGCTTCTACACGATCGATGGGGTGCTCTCCGGCCAGTTCGCCGTCGCCTGGGAGGCAGTGCGCTATCTGGCGCTCCCGGTGTTTACCCTGGGCTTCGTGCTGGCGGCGTCGATCCTGAAGATGGTGCGAGTCGCGATGATCGAAGCTCTCGACAGTGATTACATCCGCACGGCGAAGGCCGTCGGCGTACCGCGGATGCGCATGCTGTTAGTTGACGGCACTCGGAACGCGCTGATCCCTGTGATCACCACGATCGGCATTGTGTTGGGTTTCATGCTGGGAGGAAATATCATCGTTGAGTTTCTCTTCTCCTGGCCGGGCGTGGGCAGATACGCGTTCGACGCGATCTCGACCAGTGACCTCGAATCACTCCAGGGCTTTGTGATCTTGGTGGGGATTCTCTACGTGATCCTCAACATCGTGATTGATGTCGCCTACGCGCTCGCCGACCCGCGCATCCGACTGGGGGGTTCAGCGTCGACATGACCGAGACGGTCCCAGATCGCAGCCCCGAGTTCGTCCCAGAGGAGTTTGAGGGCCCAGACCGGCAGTCGCGCACCAAGATGTCTCTCGGCTTCGTGCGGCGTAAGCCGCTGCTGGTCGTCGGCGTGTCTCTGCTGGTGCTCCTTGTCGGCCTGGCGATTGTTGGCCCGTTTCTTGTGGGCGACCCCCTGTCCACAGACCCGGCCAACACCTTCCAGGCACCCTCAGCCGCCCACTGGTTTGGTACGGACAGGTTCGGGCGTGATGTGTTTGCGCGCTCGGTTCACGCTGCTCGTCTCGATCTCACGATCGGCATCACGATCTCATTGCTTGCCTTGACGGTGGGATCATTCATCGGGGTCATCGCCGGCTACTTCGGCGGTTCGACCGACGAGGTCATAATGCGCTTGACCGACGTGGTCCTGGCCTTTCCTGGATTTGTGCTGGCGTTGATCATCGTTGCCGCACTCGAGGAGACCATGGTCAACGTCATCCTCGCCGTGTCCGTTGCGTTCGTGCCCTACTTCATCCGTCTGACGCGCGCTCAGGTGCTCAAGGAACGCGAGCTCGAATACGTGGACGGGGCGCGACTGGCTGGTAATAGTTCAATGCGTGTGGCGTTCCGCCACGTCCTGCCGAACTCATTGGGGCCATCGGTCGTCGGTGCCACGCTGGTCACCGGATACGCAGTGCTGACGGTCGCAGGACTGGCATTTCTCAGCGTCGGAATCCAGCCACCCACCCCCGAGTGGGGGGTGATGGTGGGTGAAGGCGCAAAGGACATAATCACCGGCGAGTGGTGGACATCAATGTTTCCGGGCGGAATGATCGTCCTCGCCGTCATGGCCTTTCACTTCATCGGCGACGAGTTCGGTGGGGAGGCTGCGTCTTGAGCCTGCTCGAAGTCCAAGGCCTCAGCGTGGGGGTAGCTGGATCGCCGCACCTCCTCCTGCGCGATGTCAACTTCGACGTCAAGGCGGGTGAGGTCCTGGGAATTGTCGGTGAGTCTGGGTCTGGTAAGACCATGGCGGCACTCGCTGTCATTGGGTTGCTGCCCAACGGCATCGAGCTCCGCGGCGGAAGCATCAAGCTCGAGAATCTGGAGCTGGCAGACGCTGATCGGGCTTCCGAGCGAGTGACGGCAGATATTTCGATGATCTTCCAGCAGCCACGGAGCGCCCTCAACCCCACTATGAGGGCCGGTCGACAGGTTGCCCGGGTGCTGGAGACGAATCAGGATCTCGGCAAGAAAGACGCCAAGGCCCATTCCATTGAGATGCTTCGGCGCGTCGGCATCTCCGGCGCCGACCGAGTGGCGCGTGCTTACCCCCACCAGCTATCGGGTGGAATGTGCCAGCGGGTGATGATCGCAATGGCAATGGCGTGCAGGCCTCGGCTGTTGATCGCCGATGAGCCGACGACAGCTCTCGACGTCACTATCCAGGCACAGATTTTCGATCTGATCCGCTCCCTCGTCGCCGAGATCGGATGTGGTGTGCTGTTTATCACCCACGACCTCGCCGCCGTCGCCGAGATGTGTGGTCGCGTCGTGGTCATGTACGGGGGACAGATCATGGAGACAGCCGGTATCACCGATCTTCTAGATGATCCGGAGCATCCGTATACGCGCTACCTCCTCGAGGCTACCGACAAGGAGGTTGATCACCGGGTGATCGATGTCGGAGTCAACTTCGCGCTCAAAGGGTGCCGCTTCTCACATCGCTGTCCTCATGCCTATCACGCATGCAACGAGTTCCCTCCGCTTTTTGCCATCGGCGACGGTCACGCTTCTGCATGTTTTCTGAACAAGGAGGGCCGCGTTGTCACTTCTTGAGATACGAGGCCTGCACAAGGTCTTCGGGCACGGGTCCAAGGCGGTCCCTGCTTTGCGAGGCGTAGATCTCGAGGTGCACCGAGGAGAGACGGTTGGCCTCGTTGGAGAGTCCGGGTGTGGCAAGACGACCCTCGGCCGCATTGTGGTAGGACTGCAAGCCCCAACCGCCGGGGACGTTATTTTCGATGGCCAGCGCTTGGAGGATCTGGTGGGCAGCAAAGGCTTCCGCAGTCGGATTCAGATGGTGTTCCAGCATCCGGATTCGTCGCTGAACCCACGATTTAGAGCGGGTACCACCGTTCGTGAGCCTCTCCAGCTGATGAAAGGGGGCAGCCGCTCCGATATCGAGAAGGAAGTCGACGAGGTTCTGACACTGGTGGGTCTAGGTCCGGCTTACAAGTCGCGGCTTCCCCGAGAGCTCTCCGGAGGCCAGCAGCAGAGAATCGCCATGGCGAGGGCCCTCATGAGCGAACCCGAGCTTGTCGTGCTCGACGAGCCAACGTCGTCGCTGGACCAGTCGGTTCGCGGCCGAATAATATCGCTACTGCGCGAGATCCAGAGCGCGCGGAATGTCGCCTACCTGTTCATCAGCCACGACCTCAGCACGGTGCGACGCATCGCTGATCGCGTTGCCGTCATGTACCTGGGACGTGTTGTCGAGGTCGCTGAGACGGAGGAGGTGTTCGAGTCTCCTCAGCATCCGTACACCAAGGCCCTGCTGTCGGCGGTGCCTTCCTTCGATCCGAACCAACGCACCCGCCGCATCATTCTCAAAGGGGAAACCCCTAATCCGGCTGATGTTCCCGCGGGCTGCGCCTTTCAGGACCGCTGCTCACTTGTCCATGGGCGGTGTCGGGAGGAGATGCCCAAATTGGAGACGTTTACATCGGGTCACGATGTCGAATGCTTCGCGGTGCCGACACTGGCGGCATCGGGCTGATGGCACCCGGCTTCAGCTCATCGCGTTTGTTACCTCTTCAGGATCGAGGTATGCCTTGATCGACGCCACTTTGCCGTTACGTAGCTCGAATACCTCGGTGAATTCGATCGCGTATGGCTGGCCCGCCGGGTTTGTTCCAGTGCTCTCGAACTCGACGACGACCAGCTCCCCGTCGGTGATGATCGTCTGGGCCTGCATCTGGTCGTCCGGCAGTGTCTCGCGGAGGTGATCGAGATGCTCTCGCACCGTGTCGATGCCCGTTTGCAGGCCATCGAGAGCACTCCAATATGTGATGTCGGGTTGATAGAGCGCTACGAGTGCATCAACGTCGCACGAGTTGTAGGCAGCCACGATCTGATCGACGAGCAGCCGGGCATCGTCTTTGGATCCCATTGTCTTGTGGCCTCCATTCCTTTGGTCCCAAGTTATCACTCGATCCTAGACCGTTTCCAAAGAACGAAATGAGGCGTGCCGAATGAGCACTCAGCATTGCTTGGGTTTGGTGATTGGTAGCGCGATTGCGCCGGGGCAGGTCCCCGGTGCGACCGCAACGGCAGAGGCGTCCGGATTTGACGAGGTCTGGCTGGCGGAGGACTTCTTCTCCACCGGAGGCATCTCCGGCGTGGCGCTCGCCCTTGACAGTACTTCTCGTGTCAAAGTCGGGCTCGGCGTGGTTTCAGCGATGGCTCGCCACCCTGCCCTGCTCGCGATGGAGATCTCGACGATCTCGCGTGTGCACCCTAATCGCCTGATCGCCGGCATCGGGCTGGGGGTGCCGGCGTGGGTACGTCAGATGGGTCTGTACCCGCCGTCGACGCTGGCGGCTTTGCGTGAGTGCGTCACCAGCGTCAAGAGCTTGTTGCGCGGCGAGACGGTGCATCAGGACGGCCAGGTGTACACATTCGAAAACGTGACTCTGACCTACCCTGAGGTGGGCAAGCCGACCCCGATTCGCATGGGCGTATCAGGACCAAGAATGCTCCGACTCTCGGGAGAGGTAGCCGATGGTTCGGTGCTGTCCGTTGCCGCCAGTCACGAATACGTGCAATGGGCGAGAAACCGCATCAACGAAGGGCGGAAGCGGGGCGGCCGCACCGACGATCATCCGATCACTGTGTTTGCCATCTACTCCGTGGATGCAGACGGGGCCGCAGCTCGCGAGTCTGCCAAGACAACACTCGCCTTCTATGGGCAGCACGGTGCCAACGCCCTAACCGACGTGTACGGAATCTCGGACGAGCTCAATGCGCTCATCGCCACCGGTGGATACGACGCGCTGCTGGCAGGGATGCCCGACCAGTGGGTCGACGATCTGACCATCGCCGGTACGCCGGAAGAGTGCGCTGCGAGGATAAAGGGCTTCTACGACGCCGGTGCCGACTCGGTTGCCCTATACCCGGTCGCAACCGATCGAGTCGACGACATCGTCCGTCTCACCGCCGACGCGGTAATGCCATGGCTCTAAAATCGACCTCCGCGGCTTCAAGCACAGAGGATGGACCGGTGAGCGGAACGCCGCGCTTCGGACTCGGAGTTCCGACGGCCACCGAAGGACTGATGTACCCGATTCCGTTCGCTGATGTCGATGAGGCTGTCCAACTTGCCGTGGCTGCGGAACGGCTCGGTTTCGACTCTGTTTGGGGCAACGACCACGTGTCAACCCAGCAATACATCAGGGGAGCCTTCGACGAACCGCCTCGCTTCTACGACCCGCTGACGTATCTCGCCTATGTTGCAGCTTCAACGGCGACGCTTCGGTTGGCCACCTGTGTCCTCGTGGCTCCGTTCCATCACCCGGTCATGGCGGCCAAACAGGTGGCAACGCTCGACCAACTCTCGAATGGGCGGATGATTGTTGGTGTTGGTGTTGGCGCCTACAGAGAAGAGTTCGAGGCTATGTACCCGGGGCGCGATCTGCACCGAGGACGCTATGCCGATGAGTTCCTTGCGGCGCTTGATGTCCTGTTCTCAGAACGGCGCGCCACCTACTCGGGAGAGTTCATCTGTTTCGAGGACATCGAGAGCTACCCCAAGCCGGTTCAGAGTCCTCTGCCGATCCTGTCTGGAGGCAACTCAGCAGCGTCTCGCCGTCGAGCAGCGACGAGGGCGAACGGATGGCTGCCGGCGTGCCTGACGCCGCCGGAATACGCCGCAGGGTTGAACGAGATTCGCCTTCTCGAGGATGAGTCGGACATCGTTGCGGACCGCCCCTTCGAGGCGGCGATGCAGCTAGCGGTTTCCATTCACGACAGCCACGAGGGGGCCGTCGAGCGCTTTCGCTCCTCCCAGATCCAGACCCATCTCACCTCTCTTGGGACCTCGACGATGAAAGGCCGACTCGCCGACTCCCTCGAGATGCGTAACCTCGTTGGCACGCCAGATGATGTGGCTGAGCAAGTGCAGGCATACCTGGAGTCGGGAGTCGAGGCTTTTGCGGGGTTGCTTTTTGCAACCAACACGGTCGCGGAGACTTTGGAAGCCATGGAGCAATTCTCTGAGCAGGTCATCGCTCCGTATGGGCGAAAGGGTCGCGCATGATCGAGACCGCGGCGAAGCTACGTGCGGCCCTCGATGAATCTGCCTACGACTGGCTCGCGCTCGGGTCAAAAACGCATATCGGCTATTCGACGGGCTACCGAAGCGTCGCCGGTGATCTGTTCGAATCTCATCGGATGCTCGTCCTGATGTCTGGCGACCAGACCTTTGTGGTGGGTGGCGCATCGGACGGGGCTGCGGCCTTCGAGGCGGGTATCTCCGCCGAGACCTACATTCCGTTTGGCACCTTCTACTTTGAATCTGTCGGCGGTGAGGCTCCTGAGTCGCAACTCACCGGGCGACACGAGTCTTTTCAGGAAGCCGTGACCGACGCCATGTCTCGGGCCAACATCGCCGGACGGGTTGGGTTCGACGCCGGTGCGAGTGATCTTGCTCCGGCGATCTCGAGTGTGGGAGCTGAGCCGCTCGACGCCACCGACTGGATGTATGACCGCCGGGCCGTGAAGTTACCGGAAGAGGTTGAGCGACTGCGTGTGGCTGCACGGCTTGCCGAGCAAGGCATCGACGCCGCAATCGAGACAGCAGGTGCAGGCATATCGGAGCTCGAATTGGCGAAGGCGGTGGCGACTACCATGGCCGCCGGTGGAGGATTTCCTCGCTTCACCGTGGTGACATCAGGTCCTCGGAGCGCGTTTTCGGATGCGCGACCGACGAACCGGGTGCTTCGGCAGGGCGATCTGGTGCGTTTCGACGTGGGATGCACTTTCGAGGGCTACTGGTCGGACATTGGACGCACAGCCGTCGTGGGTGAGCCGAACCATCTCGTGGCATCTCGATACGCGGCGATTCTGGCGGGAGAGGAAGCGCAACTGCAAACGGTTCGACCCGGCATCTCGGCAGAGCACCTCTTCGATGTAGCGGTGTCCGCGGTGGAGGACTCCGGACTCATTCCATACCGTCGCCAGCACTGCGGCCATGCCATTGGCACCGAGGTTTACGAGCGTCCGGTGGTGGCCCCAGCATGGCCCACCGTGTTGGAGTCAGGAATGGTTTTCTGCTTTGAGACGCCCTACTACGAGATCGGCTGGGGCGGGATGATGGTCGAGGACGCTCTCGTGGTGACCGCCGATGGCGCGGATATGTTGACGGTCTCCGACCGGTCACTGCGAGTGATCGAGCCGTGAGCGCGTATCTGTGCTATTTGGCCTGTCCACGCTGTGGTGCCCAGGTCGAGGAGAAGGCCTTCATGTACGGCTGCTCTGTGTGTGCCGGCCAAGGTGTGCCGGTCAACGTTCATCCCGTATATGAATTCGGGGCGGAATCATGGGCGCCCGACCCGGCGGCTCCAGGGCTATTTCAGCGAAAAGGAATGCTGCCATTGCCGGAGGCGGCACCGGTCGTGAGCCTGGGCGAGGGAAATACACCGTTACTTCACCTGGAACGGACCGGCGCTCGGCTCGGCCTCTCTCGCCTCTATCTGAAGGACGAAACTCGAAACCCGACCTGGTCGTATAAGGATCGGCTTGCCGCCGTCGCTACGACCAAAGCCCTCGCCGACGGCGCTAACACTGTGGTTGTGGCGACCACCGGGAACCATGGTGCGGCCGTTGCTGCCTACGCTGCTGCAGCTGGCATGCGTTGCATCGCTCTGACGTTGGCCTCGGTTCCGCTGACGATGAAAGTGCTCATGCAGGCATACGGCGCGGAGGTCGTGGCGGTTGAGCGCCCAAAAGACAGGTGGTCGCTGATGCGTTTGGCCGTTGAGGAGTGGGGCTGGGTCCCGCTGTCGGGACTCGTGGACCCTCCAATAGGATCGAACCCGTTTGGCATCGAAGGGTATAAGTCCATCGCCTATGAGATCTACGAGCAGGTTGGCGGAGTTCCCGACGTGGTTGTCGTGCCGACCGCCTACGGTGACGGGCTCGCTGGCATCTTCCGTGGATTTGCCGATCTGGCTGCCCTTGGCCATTCTGAGAGCATGCCCCGGCTGGTAGCCGCTGAGCCGTTGGGTCCCTTCTCGGCCACACTGCTCGAGGGCAGTGACGTGCCGGCGACCACCCAGGCCCGTCCGTCAGTCGCATTCTCGATCGCGGGTAATGTGGCCACCTACCAGGGCGTACGCGTGCTGAGACAGACCAATGGCCGTGCTGTCGTTGTCGGGGAGGACACAGAGATCATGCGCAGCCAGCTGATGTTGGCGGCCGACGAAGGCCTATATCTCGAGGCCTCCTCGGTCACGGCTGTTCAAGCTGCAGAGCGACTCGCAGCGGAGGATCTCATTGCAGAGGACGAAGTCATTGTGGCGATAGGCACCTCGACTGGACTGAAGGACATCGAAACGACCGCCGCTCGACTTGATGAAGTACCGCTCATTGAGCCGACTCTTCCGGCACTACAAGCGCAGATTCAGGATTCGTGAGCTACCCCAACTCGTGGCCGACATGACCGGCACTCACGCAACCATGGCTGAGCTCGCCGGGCACCGAGCCGTCGTAACAGGCGCTTCACGCAACCTTGGTGCCGAGATCGCCCTCCGTCTGGCGGCTTCGGGAACCGCTGTCGCCGTCAACTACCGTAGTTCCCGTGACGAGGCTGAGGTGGTCGTAGCGTCTCTCCCGGATGTGGACCACGGTCGTCATTTGGCTGTGGGCGGAGATGTCTCCGATCCGAGCGACTCCGAGCGGATCATTGCGGAGGCCAAGCGAGCCCTTGACGGACCGATCGACATCCTCGTAAACAACGCCGGTCCTTACATTGCCAAGCCTTTTCTCGAGCTGGAGGAAGGCGAGTTTGATCGAGTTTGGAATGTCAAAGCGAAGGCAACATATCTGATGACGCGTGCTGCTGCTCCTGGGATGAAAGATCATGGTTGGGGGCGCATCGTCAACCTCTCTGCGTCGTCTGCATACGTTCGCAATCGATCCATCTACACCCTGGCGAACGCAGCGATCATCACACTCACCGAGGAGCTGGCGCTGGAGCTGGCCCCGGAGATTCTGGTCAATGCCATCGCTCCCGGTCAGATCTACGAAAGTCTCGGAGAACTCAGGGAAAAAGCCCCCGAATGGGCTGAGAAAGTGATGAACTCAACGCCACGGGGACGTCTTGTCACACGGCGGGAGCTCGCCGACATGGTCGTGTTGCTGTGTAGCCCGGTGTTCGACTCGGTCACCGGCGTGACGGTTCCGGTCGATGGCGGGTTGCGCCTCAACACGTTCTAGCGGTCTGGCTCGCGCAGACGGTGTGATGTGTCTCCGTGCTGAGCAGACGAACTAAGGAGGGTATATGGGGAATGAAGAAACTCGGCGAGTCATCGACGATCTATACGAAGCCTATCTCGCTGGCGATCCAGCAGGGATGTTGGCGACCTTCAGCGAAGACATCGCTTTTCGGTTCTTAGGGCAGGTTGATGAACAAGGCATCGACGAGGCGCGGCGATTCTTTGATCACTCTGCGGGACTGCTCGTTGACCTCGACTTTCGGATTGAGCGCAAGGTGATCGATGGCGATCATGCTGCGGTGACTTGGACCGAAACCGCTCGTACCGCCGCAGGGGCACCCTGGAGCAACCATGGTGTCGATGTTTTTGAAGTCAGAGAAGGGAAGATCGTGTCGCTTCACGAGAACAACGACGTTCGACTCGTTCACGAGCATTTCGAGAAGTACGAGCCAGGCTCGAAGGCCTAGAAGACCGGCTGGTAGTCGAGGTCGATGCCAAAGGCGCGTGGGCCGACGACTGCGAGCGCTTCCTCGGTCGCGAGTAGGTCTGGGCGCTTGAGGACGAGGACGTCGGCGCGAAAGCCGTAGCGGATTAGCTCGGTCGTGATCGGTTCCCCGGTCTCGGTGATGACGAGGCTGATCAGATCAGGAACAGTCACCTTTGGCTCGTCGTCTTCCCAGATCACCAGGTTTTCGTTCTGGAACTCGATCCGGATCGAGCGCCCGGCATCCTCGCCCACTCCTTCAAGGACCACGTGACCACGGGCAAACCCCTTGGCGGGGCGCCGGTGGACGTCTGTCACCTTTCCCCTCAGATAGCGCATTCCTCCGGCGACGGCGATGACCGCGGCCGAAGGATCGTTCTTCGTTTTCCGGGCGTGCAGCACGGCTCGGCCGATTGATCGGGCAAGCCGGAGTGTGTTTGGGATGATCGACCTTTTGCAGAACGCCCCGTCCATGACCGCGGTGGCGAGACCGGCGTGGCCCCCCATTTCGATCGTCGCAGCACGGGCAATTCGCTCCAACCACCTGGCATCGACGACCTCCGAAAACACAACCACGTTGCCACGCTCGTCGGCCAATGCCGAAGGCGCAGGACTGCCGCCGTAAATGAGATAGGTGATCATTTGCAGCTCCGGGAAGGCCCGACCCATGCCATCGCCATCCACCAACGGGATTCCCATCCTTGCCGACACGATCATCGGTACCATCGAATTGCCGCCGCCCATCTCGAACGGAGCGATTGCATCGAACTTCTCTCCCAGGTGCTCTTCGAGAGCGCGTGCTGCCGCTGTCTCCTCGCCACCCTGCGCGATCTTCTCGTAAGTGACCACTGGAGAACCCATACCACCAACGACGACCAGCCTGTCGTCGTCTTCGATCTCCTCGGGATCGATCACTTTCACGGTGGCTCCTGAGCGGAGCTCCTCCCTCACTCTCAGGTAACCAAGATAAGGGTTTCCGCCACCTCCTGTGCCCAGGATCCCTGCTCCTATAGACACGGGGAGCAGATCGGCTTCGACAACTTCCCACACAGCAAAACCTCCAGGGCTCAGGCAGCCAGACCAAGATTGGCCCGGTCGTTGCCCAATGTTATAGGACAGGCATATTATGAAATAGCCATGGCCTTTTGTCAGGGCCAGGGGACGACACGGCAGGATAAAGGGAGCGTTGGACAGATATGCAGTTTCACCGAGCCCAAACCCTGGACGAAGCACTCGACCTCTTGGGCGAACTGGGCGATGATGCGCTGGTACTCGCTGGTGGCACCGACGCGGTGATTCAATACCTGGCAGGCGAGATTGCGCCAGAGGCTTTCGTCCATATCGAGGGCATTGAAGACTTGACAACCGTCTCTCTCAACCACCGAACCACGCTCGGTCCACTCGTGACTCACCGCGTACTCGCCACTGATGAGGTCATCGGAGCAGTTCATCCGGCCCTGGCCGCTTCTGCTCGAACGGTGGGCGGTTGGCAAACGCAGGCAGTTGGAACCATCGGCGGGAACATCTGCAATGCATCTCCGGCGGCAGATACTGTACCGCCACTGCTCGTAGCCGATGCGTATGTCACCCTGGCATCTCGTCGCGGAAGACGGCGACTGGCGCTAATGGACTTCTTTCTCGACCGCCGCCAAACGGTGATGGATCCGGACGAGATGCTTACGGCAATCGATCTCGACCCATTGCCTAGGGGCTCCGGCGAGGTCTACCTCAAAGTTGGTAGGCGTGGGGCCATGGAGGTGGCTCTTGTTGGCATGGCCGTACGGATCGGGTTCGCAGCCGACGGCACAGTCGATTCGGCTCGTATTGCCCTTTGTTCGGTTGCTCCGACACCGAGGCGGGTGCCAGACGCGGAGAAGGCGTTGATCGGCTCGCGGTTGGACGGAGGCGTGTTCGACGCCGCCGGTGAGGCGTTACGCGCCGCGGCCTGCCCGATCGATGATGCTCGGGCCTCGGCCTCCTATCGCAGGCGCACCTTGGGTGGCTTGCTCGAGCGGGCTGCAATCCAGTGCCGAGAAGCGGTGACGTCATGACGGTCAATGGTGTTGCAGTGGCTTTCAGCGTCAACGGGGTCGCCCATCGCCTTGAAGTTGGTCCCGGTGAGACCCTTTTGCGCACTTTGCGCGAGCGACTACGCCTGACCGGCACCAAGGATGGATGTGTCGAAGGAGAGTGCGGCGCGTGCACTGTCCTCGTCGACGACAGACCAGTGGACTCTTGCATACTCCTCACCGCCGCGCTCGAAGGACGACAAGTGCGCACCGTCGAGGGGTTGTCCGGGGACGGCGCACTAGGGCCGCTCCAGCAGGCCTTCATCGACCACGGCTCGGTCCAGTGCGGGTTCTGCACTCCGGGCTTTCTGATGACGCTCACGGCGTTGCTCGAGGAGAATCCCTCTCCCTCCTCCTTCGAGGTGAGGGAAGCCCTTGACGGCAACATCTGCCGCTGTACCGGCTACCGACAGATCATCGAAGCGGTCGCTGCAGTAACCGCGGAATCAACGCGACCATGACGGTGACCGTTGGAACGAGCGCTCCGAGAAGCGACGGTGACGCCAAAGTGAGTGGCGCCGCCGTATTCGGTGTCGACTTCTCCCTGCCCGGAATGGTCTATGCGCAGCTTCTCCGCTCTCCCGTCGCAGCGGGCCGGCTGATGTCGATTGCCACCGGCACGGCGGTGTCGATGGACGGCGTGCATGCTGTTGTCACTGCTGCAGAAGTGCCAAACGAGCGCACCGGCATCGTTTTGTTCGACATGCCTCTCTTTGCCACCGACTACATCACATACGAGGGAGAGCCGTTGGCCGCGGTCGTGGCAGAAACCCCAGAGATCGCCAAGGCCGCCCTCGGGGCCATCGAGTTCGAGATCGAGGAGCAGGAGCCGGTGGCGACTCCGGAGCAGGCCCTGGCACCGGGTGCCAGGCTCGTACATCCGGGCTGGGCCACCTTCGCGACCATGGGCAATCTCGAGTGGCCGCGAGACGGCAACATCGTGAGTGAGACCGTGGCGGATCCTGGCGATGTGGATGCAGTGTTCGAGACCGCCGATCTCGTGGTGGAGGACGTCTATGGCGCTCCCCGGCAGTACCAGGCCTACCTCGAGCCCAAGATGGCCCTCGCCACATATGAAGCTGGCCGGTTCACTATTCATGTCTCGCATCAGTTCCCCTTTAACGTGCGCGACCGCGTCGCCCAGACTCTTGGCGTCCCTAAGTCCGCGGTGCGCGTGATCGGACATCACATCGGCGGGGCGTTCGGGGCCAAACTCGACCTCGGTCTCGAGGCCTACGCGGCTTTTCTGGCTCGCCGGACCGGGCGGCCGGTCAAAATGGTCAACACGCGTCAGGAGGACCTTCTCACCGCTCCCTGCCGCGAGAACGCGGTGGTGAAGATCCGCTCTGCAGTGGACAGTGCCGGAAAGATCCTGGCTCTTGATGTGGACGTCGTCTTCGATAGTGGTGCCTACGCCATCGATGCGCCGTATCTGACCAGCATCCCGATGTTCGTTTTTGGTTCTGTGTATCGGGTAGGCACCGCCCGGGTGGCCACCCGGGCGGTCTACACGAACACCGCGCCCACGGGCGCCTTTCGAGGAGTGAGCGGCACGTATCTGGTGTTCGCGCTCGAGAGGCACATGGACCACATCGCCAACGAGCTGGGGGTGAACAGACGTGATTACCGGCTACAGGCGTTGATGGACGACGGCGATGAAATGCTCAACGGCCAGATCCTCAGTGATGCCTCGATTCTCCGGGAAGCATTCGAAGTGCTCGAAGAGCGAGCGCCGTGGGCTGAGTTGGGGAAGGACCCTCTTTGTGGGGTGGGCATGGCAGCCGCTGTGTGGCTTACCAACCCGGCGCCAGGACAGGCCACGGTCAAGCTCAACGAGGATGGCACGTTGGGGGTCATCACTGCCGCGACCGACAATGGATCCGGCGCCGTGACGATGGGGGTACGACAAATCGCGGCAGAGGGTCTCGGCTTGTCCGCCGATCAGGTCGTCGTTACCATGCCCGATACCGATACTGCCGGGTATGACGCTGGCTCCCAGGGAAGCCGCACAACGCACGTGGTCGGCCGGGCTGCATTCGAAGCTACCGCCGAGGTGAAGAACAGCGTGCTGAAAACCGCGGCAACCATGCTTGAGGCGGCGGAAGAGGATCTCGTGGTCGAGCACGGTGAGGTCCATGTGACAGGCGATCGATCATCACGGGTGACCCTCGCCGAGGTTGCAGCGACGGCGATGTTCACCGAGGGCCCGATCGCTGCCACTGGCTCTTATACCACGCCGATCCCTGCCTTCAATCCGACATGCGCCACAGGGATGCTGTTGCCAACCTGGCCCACTCCGACCTACCACCTCCACATTGCTGAGGTGGAAGTAGATCCGGTAACGGGGAACGTCATCGTTCTCCGATATCTCGTGGCTCAAGAGGTTGGCAAGACGATCAATCCTCAGGGCGTCGCAGGTCAGATCCAGGGTGGAGTCGCTCAGGGCCTGGGGTACGCACTGTGGGAGAGGCTGGACATCGAAGGGGGAAAGTATGTGCAGCGGTCATTGGAGACCTACGGACTGCCACTGGCCGTTGATGTTCCCGACGTTGAGGCTGTGCTCCTGCAGCACGAGGCCTCCGCCGGGCCCTATGGCGCCAAGGGAGTAGCCGAACCGCCAATCGTGCCCGTGGCTGGGGCGATCGCCAACGCGGTGGCGGACGCGATCGGCAGGCCAATCGACAAGATCCCCATCACACCCGAAGCCGTCCTCGATGCCCTCGAAGGCTAACGGCAGTCCGCCGACGGAGTTGTTGTGCGGGTAGGCGTCGACGTCGGCGGCACCAACACCGACGCAGTGGTTATGACTGAGCGGTCGGTGCTGGGGACGGTCAAGTCGCCGACCACACCGGATGTGACCACTGGCATCGTGACTGCACTGCGGTCTCTCGTCGACGAAGGAACATTGTTGCCCGCTGAAGTGACGAGCGTCATGATTGGGACCACTCACTTCACCAACGCTGTGGTCGAGACGAGGCGTCTGGTGCCGACGGCCGCCGTGCGTCTGGGTCTACCGGCGACCGAGGCGCTACCACCTTTGGTCGACTGGCCTGATCGGCTACGACAGGCCATCGGCAACCACGGGTACATCTGCCACGGCGGTCACGAATTCGATGGTCGAGAGATCAGCGCACTCGATCACGATGAGCTGAAGCGGGTTGCCTCAACAACGGCAGCCAATGGAGTCCGCTCAATGGCCATCACGTCAGTGTTCTCCCCAGTCAACGGCGAGTTTGAAAGGGAGGCAGCCGAAGTAATACGGTCCGAGGTTCCCGATATGGTCATCACCTTGTCGCATGAAATCGGCCGAATCGGGCTGCTCGAGCGGGAGAACGCCACGATTCTGAACGCCTGTCTGCGACCACTCGCCGTTTCTATTGTTGAGGCGTTCCAATCTGCGCTTGAAGAGCTGATCATCGACGCTCCGCTATACATCAGCCAGAACGACGGCACGCTGATGAATGCTGAGTACGCCAAGCAATACCCTGTGGCTACATTCGCATCGGGACCTACGAACTCGATGCGCGGGGCGGCATTCCTAAGCGATATGAGCGCCGCAGCTGTAGTCGATGTCGGTGGGACGACGGCTGATATCGGGGTGCTGGTCAGCGGGTTCCCAAGGGAGGCATCGATCGGAGTGGAGATTGGGGGAGTACGCACCAACTTTCGCATGCCCGATGTTCTCTCGTTGGGTATCGGGGGTGGCAGCCTGGTGCGTGGTGAATCTGGCCAGATCGAAGTCGGCCCTGACAGCGTTGGCTACGACTTACTGTCACGGGCGCGGGTGTTCGGTGGCGACACTCTGACGGCTACCGATGTGGCTGTGGCGGCGGGGATGGCCGACATTGGTGATGCGAGTCTGGTCAAGGGTCTCGACGGTGATCTGGTGCGCTGGGCCGTCCGCCATATCCAGCAATCGGTGTCCGACGCGGTTGACAGTATGAAGACTTCTTCAGATCCCGTCCCGTTGATTGTTGTTGGCGGCGGCGGCGTGCTTTTGGAGGACCATCTGACATGTGCCTCGGTCGTCATCCGTCCCGAACACTTCTCAGTGGCCAACGCCGTCGGCGCGGCGATCGCCCAGGTGGGAGGGGAGACCGACCGGGTTTATTCCATCGCTGAAAGTGGCCGCCCGGCGGCACTCGAGCAAGCTAAGGAGGAGGCATCACAACTGGCGATAGCGGCTGGAGCCGACCCGCCTTCGGTTGAAATCGTCGAAGTGGAGGAGGTGCCGCTCGCGTACCTGCCTAGCAACGCTATACGCATCAGGGTTAAGGCCGTTGGTGATCTGGCCAAGGAAACATAAGGGGGGACCATGAGTGGAAAGACCTACTTGGAGGGCCACACGGCTCTGGTAACGGCTTCCTCGCGGAACCTGGGAGCGAGCATCGTCAAGGCCCTGGCCAATGCTGGTGCCGATGTTCTGGTCACCTACCACAAGTCCATGGACAAGGCCGAAGAGCTGATTGCGGGACTCCCGGCTGGGGACCACGCAGCCGTTTACGGCGATACCTCACATGAAGGCGGGATCCGGGCCATGGTCGATGCTGCCGTTGCCGCGGCCCCCGGACCTATCGATCTCCTGATCAACAACTCCGGGCCTTTCACGATGGAATCCTTTGTTGATCTCGACCCATCCGAGTGGGACCGTATTTGGACTTCAAACGTGAAGGCTGCCTATCTGACAAGCCGATTGTTGGTTCCGGAGATGCTCGGTTGGGGGCGTGTCGTCAACGTTTCAGCGGGTTCGGCATATGTGCGGAACCATTCGATCTACACCCTGGCCAAGGATGCCTTGATCACGTTCACTGAAGGGCTCGCGGTGGAGGTTGCTCCGGACGTGAACGTGAACTGTGTGGCTCCGGGCCAGATTGCCGAATCGGCGGACGACATGGCGGAGTTCGACCCGACGTTCGTGGAGCGCGCCACCCGCGCCACACCATTGGGTCGGCTGGTCACTCGGGACGAGGTCGCAGCCATCGTTGCCGAACTATGTGGTCCTCGTTTCGATGTGGTCACTGGCGTGACCATACCGATCGACGGCGGCTGGCGGCTCGCGGCTTTCTGACAGCACTCGCAGAGCCGCCAGGTCGACATACCACCACTGCGTGCGGGGCGAGATGCCGTTCAAACCTTCTCATCCTGCTGCGTCTTGTGATTGTTGACGTGTGAACCGGACCATCGCACGATCGGCCGTATCCTCTAGATCTGTTTGAAGCGCTTCAACGGCGGCCTCGATTCGGCCGTCGGCCAAAGCATCAAGCATCCGAAGATGTTCACCTCCGAGATCTCCACCCGACGGCACCGGTGTGCCGAGCCGCCGGTATCGCTCGGTGTGTGCCCACAGAAGTCTGATCAGATATCCGAGCCACTCCGACTCGGCTCGATCGTATATCAGGAAATGAAGCTCACGATGCAGTTCGGCGCTAAGCCTCGGATCGTGGTCGTAAGCCTGCACCATGGAGTCGACAATCTCGCGGGCCTCAACGATGTCCTCAGGGGACAGCTTGGGAAATGCCAGCCGCAGCGCTTGGGCTTCGAGAGAGGCTCTCACCCGGTAGCTGTCATAGAGATCCTCGACGGTAAGTTCGGCCACCCGAGCACCTTTGTTCGGAGTCATCTCGACGAGTCGCTCGACCTCGAGTTTGCGAATGGCCTCGCGCACCGGGATTAAGGACACACCGAACTCAGATGTCAGTTCATGAAGTCGCAGGGGCGTGCCCGCCTCGCGTCGCCCATCTACGATCGCCTCACGCAACTCGGCGTAGACACGGTCTACAAGCGAGACCGGGGCATCAACTTCGGTATCAGTCATGGTCTCGGCACCTTTGGCATGTGATTTGCACCAGGCATGATAGCCCTACCGGTTGCGAGTCCCTCGAATAGACCTTGCCTATTCAGGAAGCCCTTCTTCCTGGGTGCCTCGTAAGATATAATATCCGTGGAGGAGACAATCCCTCCATTTGTCGCCACCGATAGGCCAAGTTCTTGGCCTCGAGGGGAGGATCTGCCTTGTTTCTGGTTCTGAGATGGTACCTAGCTGCCAGCGGCTCTCGGGTCGCGGAAGGTCGCACGTGAGTCCCGACGTTGTCACATTCGGAGAGGCAATGTTGCGCCTGTCGGTGCCAAAGGGCGAGCGAATCGAGACAGCCCACCGGTATTTCGTCTCGATGGCGGGAGCAGAGTTCAACGTAGCAATCGCACTTGCGCGCATGGGGCGGTCGGTGGCATGGATGTCACGACTTCCGAACAGCAGTCTCGGTCGGCGAGTTGCCGGAGAACTCGGGCGGCACGGCGTGGACGCATCTAACATCACTTGGGTAGCCGGGGAACGGCTCGGCGCATATTTCGTCGAGCAAAACTCTCCTCCGAGACCTGTCGAGGTCATATATGATCGACAGGCTTCTTCGGCATCAGCGATGACATCTCGTGATATCGACTGGGATTTCGTCGAGGCGGCGTCCGTGCTCTTCGTTTCGGGGATCACTCCTGCGCTTTCAGATGGGTGCCGTGAACTCACACAAGAGGTAGTCACTCGCGCCGCAGCGGCGGGCGTGAAGGTCGTGGTCGACGTCAACTACCGGTCGCAACTGTGGTCCTCAAGCAAGGCGCGTGACATTCTCCGGCCTCTGTGCAGTTTGGCTTCTCTGGTAATCCTCACCCGGAGCGACGCGGCAATCGTGTTCAACGTGCAATCTGAACCGTCTGCCGCCCTATCGGAGCTCATCGACATCCTGGGGGTGTCCGCAGTCGTCATGACTCTGGGATCGGAGGGCGCCGCATGGATCGAAAGTGGTTTCTGTAAGCGAGAGCCGGCATATGAGACGGAGATTGTGGACCGTGTGGGGGCAGGCGACGCCTTCGCTGCCGGAGTTATCACCGGACTCTTGGACGGAGACCTCACGGAAGGAGTCCGGCGTGGACTCGCAATGGCCGCGCTGACTCTTGGGTTGTACGGAGACACGCTCATTGCAGACTCTCGCGACATCGATACCGTCAGAAGTCGCACATCTCTAGACGTGGAACGATGAAATCGCTTGCTGCCGGAGTGTCCGCCATGCGTCGGTCAGGAATTCGCGAGATAATGGATCTGGCATGGGCCACACCCGGAACTCTGCATCTCGAAGTCGGAGAACCGAACTTCGACACACCTCCTCACGTGATCCGGGCGGCAGCCTCGGCGGCCGAGTCGGGGCATACAAAATACACGCCGAACCGAGGGACTCCGGACCTTCGTGCGGCAATCCGCCAGAAACTCAAGCAGAGAAATGGTTTAGAGGTCGCTACCGAACAGATTGTGGTCGCGAATGGGGCTACCAACGCGATTCTGCTCACATACCTTGCCCTTCTCGACCCCGATGACGCGGTGCTGGTGCCTGACCCTGGTTGGCCGAACTTTGCCATGGCCGCGACCGCCATGGGGGCAGTATCCGTCGGTTATCCGCTGCTGGCCGGGGAAGCCTTCCTGCCGGATCTCGAAGCCCTCGATCACCTGTGCCAGACCACGCCGCATTCCAAGATCCTGGTCATCAACACTCCATCCAACCCGACCGGCGCTGTGTTCGACGCCGAAACACTTGCTCAGATGGTCAGAATCGCAAAAGAAAACGAGATGTATGTGTTGTCCGATGAGTGCTACGAGGAGATTGTTTTCGATGGGGAGCACGTCAGCGCGGCTCGGTTCGATGACAGCGGACGTGTCATAAGCATCTTCAGCATGTCAAAAACCTACGCAATGACAGGCTGGCGCCTCGGGTATCTGGCAGCTTCATCGGAACTAGCGGACACCCTAGCGAAGACCCAAGAGATCGTCACGGCTTGCGCTTCGAGCGTGTCGCAAAAGGCCGCAGAGGCTGCCCTGGGAGGCTCTCAGGAGTTGGTTGGCGAAAGACAAGAGGAATATCGACAACGGCGCGATCTTGCTGTGCGCCTTCTTGACTCTGAAAGGCTGCTGATAACCGAACCTAGCGGTGCCTTTTACATCATGGCGAACATAGCCTCATGCGGCATGAACTCGTACGAGTTCTGCCGACGACTAGTCGACGAGTACCACGTGGCCGTCGCACCAGGAGACGCTTTCGGAACACGCTCAAGAGGGATGGTCCGAGTGTCGCTTGCCGCCGACGAAAACACGATTACTGAGGGAATCAGCAGCCTGGCCAATGCTGTGAGGAATTGGTCATGAAGAGATCCCCCGGCGTTCCAAAGCCTTGGTCGACTCAAAAGGCCACTGCAGCGTTTAGTCTCCGCCGGCCGCGATCGACGTACAGTGGAGTGATCGACATCGCGTCGCAGTGCTACCTTTCTATGCCCACCCTGAAAAGGATCCCCATAGCCCCCCAACTGACCAATCGTGAGTGCGCCCGCGACGACATGAGGACCGAAAACGATGCAACAGGCGCTATGACCCGAACCAGAGTCGCCCATCCACAAGGTCTTGTAGGCATTCCCAGTTGAGTCCTTGCTACAGACTCGCTCGCCATGAGGGGGTCAGGGCTACGGGTCCAGTCAGTTCCACCGCAGGTTCTTTTTCCACAGAGAGAGCGGGTAAGCCGTTGTCGAACTGGGGTGTCGGGACAGCGTCTCAGCTAGCCCTCAGCTAGCCCCGATCCTTCAACGCAGATCCGGGTTGACCGGTGTCGTTGAGTGGTTGGGGTGTTCCCTTGGCGATGGTTCGCTGATCAGCGTATGTCGAGGTTTTCATGGTGCTGAGGTGGCTGGTTCGGTCGAGGTGAGGGCGTGGCCGTCCCACGGCTGGTGTTGCGGATTGGAGCGGGGCGCTGGTCAGGTGAACGCGGCGACGTGTCTGTAGACGGTGAGGATGTCGGGGGCGGTGGGCCAGCCGTTGAGGATACGGATAATGTCGCGGCGGGCGGTTCGGATGATGCGGGCGGGGGCATGCCAGAGTTGTCAGCGCAGCCGTTTGAGTAGCGCCCGGGCTAGAGGGCCGGTGAGGCAGAGCAGCTGGAACCAGCGGACCAGGTCCGCTGCCCAACACACGACCTGGAGCCACGCCGTGTTGGCGGCGAAATCGGTGAAGGGGAACCGACACAAGCCCCGAATCCTTGAGCCGGCTGATGTGGTCCTCGATGTGGGCGTGGGCCCGCATCTGGCGATCCAGTTCGGCGGGGTCGCCTTCGTGGTCGGTGTAGTGGCCCCAGAACCGGTATTCGAGATCGGGCAGGAGGCTTTGCTGGGCACCGGGATGCAGCGGCTCGCGCCGGATGCTCGGCCGGGTTCGGTGGGGCCAGCCGGTCAGGTCGACCAGATCGGTGACATCACAACCATGGCGACCTTGTCTCCTCCGGGCTTGGGCGCCGCTGGGATGCCGTCTTGGTCTAGGGCCCTCACCCACCGGTCGTCGTCGATGTTGGCCGCCGTGACGGCCGCTGAAACAGTGGCTTTTCGGCGGGCCACCACCTGGAAGCCGATGTTGCGGGACCGGCAACCGTCCACGAACCCGGCCGAGCAGCCCGCCGAGTCCGAGCGCACCACTACCCGGCGGCGAACCTTGCCGAGATCGTCGGCGACACAGTGACCGGCCATGACATCGGCGGGCAGCTGAACCATCCCGGCGTCGAGGACACCAAGCAGGTCAGCGGCGTCGTTGGCGGTGGCGTTGCCTGGCCGCAGCGTGGCAGCCAGCGCCTTACCGGTCGCGTCGGCAAAACAGAACACCGGGTGAAAACCGAACCCGCCCTTGAAGTGTGCCGCGGCGCCTTCCTTGTTCTCCGAATGGATCTCCACCAGCGACGCGTCCAGGTCCAAGACCACCGGGCCGGTGCCAGTCGTCGACGCGCTGCGGGTCCACACCTGGGACCGGATGCGGGCGACGGCCTCCCCGGCACGGACAACCGCTGGAGCGTCCAAGATCAGGTCATGAACTGGCACCCCCGGGCCCTGCCACCCCAACGCCTGAGATAGCGCGTCGCCGACCCCCATCCGGTCAGCGGACCCGCCCAAAGCGTGCAAACCCACATGGCCCACCACCTGAGAGCCGTCGCCTTCCACCGTCACGTTTCTGGTGCTGTTAGCGTTCACCTCGGAGATGCCCTTCTACTCGGGTTGATACGTGCTTTTGCAACACGAATCATCCCAGGCAGGAACGGCTTTTCCGCGGATACCGCACCTCAGCTCAAACGCATCCGTGAATGATCGGGGCTAATAACCAGGTTGGGCCGCTGCCTCGGAGGTTGCTTGCTCGAGCCAGTGGGTTCGTGGTGGAGAAGGAGGGTACGAAGACTGGAACAGGTCGAGAGTAGGTGACGTCACAATGCCTGGGGAATTCGCGCCACCTATGGGTCCTGAGTGTCGTACGCCTGGTAAAACGGTGCCGTCACAACGACATAGTCCACTGATCGGTGTGCCACATTCATCAAGTTGTTGAGCGTTCGGCGAGTTCCGGTGTCCTCTACCCCGACCAGTAACGGCAACCGGCCCGCGACCTGTTCAACAGCGACGTCGAGAACCTGCGTCGCCACTCGCTGCGGAAGCATGGGAAACTCTCCTGAGGACCTCAGGAGAAAGAGGCCGTCGACTTGCGGTATGAGCCACTCGGTATGGAAACGTAATGCTTGTTCGTTCGACTCCTCCGATTCTCCGACAAGCGGCGTGACCAGAGGGCAAACGAGACCGCCTGGCGAGACTCGTCTATCAATCTCATTGCTCGGGTAACCGCTCGACTCGCTCATCCGCGCGCAATCCGTTGTGTCGTGTTGCGCGGCGCCAATCCGCCGTTCAGGCGAGAGACCACACGCTCCAAATGAGCTGCATCGTGAGGATTGAATCGCCCTGGGTTGAGTGGAGACTCTGATATTGCCCGGGTTTCGTGGAGTGGGGACACTGGAATCGGTCATGCTTGAGACCCGTGAAGGAGGGTCCGCATGCCATACCGTTATCCACCCGAGTTCCGCCGTAAGGTTCTCGATCTGTTGGCTGCTGGGAGGTCGGTGGCCTCGGTGGCCGCCGATCTGGGGGTGAGTGATCAGACGATCTACACGTGGCGGAAACAAGAGCTGGTCGACACCGGCCAGGCACCGGGTCTGTCGTCGTCTGAGCAGGCTGAGCTGCGGGCTGCTCGCCGGCGGATTACCGAGTTGGAGACTGAGCTGGCAGTCACTCGCCGTTCGAACCAGCTGTTGAAGGCTCAGGTGGTGTCCCCAAAAGACGGTTCGATACGATCGCTGTGATCGTCGGAGAGGGCCTGCCGGTGCAGACCGCCTGTCGGGTGCTGGGCGTCTCTGAGTCGGGGTTCTACGCCTAGAGAAGTCGTCCACCGTCGGCCCGGGCTATCCGGCACGTGTGGCTGACCGACATGATCCGCCGGGTTCACGCCGCCTCCCGAGGCACCTATGGGGCGCATCGGGTACACGCCGAGCTGACCATGGGGTATGGGATCACCGTGGGTCACAATGCGGTGGCGATGCTGATGCGGAGGGCTGGTCTGGCGGGTCTTCCCGGGAGTCGACGTCGTCGACGGCTCGTCATTCCTGGTGCCACCGCTGCGGATCTGGTCGACCGTCAGTTCACCCGCACCGAACCCGACCGGCTGTGGGTGACCGACATCACCGAACACCGGACGAGGGAAGGCAAGGTCTACTGCGCCGTCGTCCTCGACGTGTTCTCCAGGCGAGTGGTGGGATGGTCGATCGACTCGACTCCCACCGCCAACCTGGTCACCTCAGCGCTAGGGATGGCGATCGGAAACCGCAACCCGACAGACGCCACCGTGATCCACTCCGACCACGGCACCCAACTCAGGTTCAAGGGGTCGTCGCAACACCTCGAGAGTGAGGAGTTGCGATGGGTGTTGGCAAGCGTCAGCAGGCGATTCGTGCGATGCGTGGCCAGATCTGGTCGCCTGGCCGGCCGTCGACAGCGCGGCGTGAGGACCGGGTCCGGTTCTGGGAAGCGATCGCTCGTGGTTTGTCGAGTGAGGATGCGGCTGGTGAGGCTGGCGTGTCGCAGCCGGTTGGTTCGAGATGGTTCCGACAGGCTGGTGGGATGCCGCCGATCTGTTTGGCTCCGGTGTCGGAGCGCTATTTGTCGTTTGCCGAGCGAGAAGAGATCGCGATCTTGCACGCGCAGCATCTTGGTGTGCGTGAGATCGCTCGCCGTCTGGGTCGTTCACCGTCGACGATCTCGCGAGAGTTGCGTCGTAACGCGTCAACTCGTAGTCATGCCGTGGTCTATCGGGCAACGACGGCGCAGTGGCACGCGGAACGGCGCGCCAGCCGTCCGAAGGTCTCCAAGCTCGCTGCGAACGACGCGCTTCGCGAGTACGTGCAGGACCGCCTTGCCGGCATGATCGCCAGGCCGGACGGTGAGCTGGTGCCGGGCCCTGAGGTGAAGTGGGTCGGTCGCCGTCACGGGCAGCGAGCTGATCGGCGGTGGGCGAAGTCGTGGAGTCCGGAGCAGATCTCGAATCGGCTTAGGGTCGATTTCCCCGATGATGAGGCGATGCGAATCTCTCATGAGGCCATCTACAAGCCCTCTACGTGCAAGGCCGCGGCGCTCTCAAACGCGAGCTCGTCGCGTGCTTGCGGACCGGACGAGCGCTGCGGGTCCCCCTAGCACGCACCCGGGGACGGGGCAAGAAGTTCGTTTCTCCCGAGATCATGATCAGCGAACGTCCCGCCGAGCCGACGACCGTGCCGTGCCTGGACACTGGGAAGGCGATCTGATCCTCGGACTG
>JACZST010000098.1 GCA_022574065.1 Acidobacteriota bacterium | reverse complement strand
ATGTCGAGGGCGAGTCCCTGTGGGAGCCCCTCGACAATGTCGATCATCACCACCTCATCGACGATGTCAGCCTCGGCAATGCGCTGTACGGTCGTCGATCCATACTTTCCCGCACCAACAACAGTGACCCTTGACATCTGGAGCTCCTCGGGGTCGGGGACCTGGAAAGGGTAATGAGATGCGCCGCGTTTGCCTCTCCCGCAAGCGGCAGCGCCGCGGGGGAGGCGCGAGGCAGGCCGCGCCTGCCGAGCGGAGGGGGCTTTTGGGGGCTTGCTATCCCGATGAGCTCATCGCGTGGAGTCGTTCCCCCAAAGCCCCCTCTGCGCTACGGCTGTCGCCGTAACGCGTCTCCCCCGCTCCGCGGGAGAGACGACCGTGGGTTACATCCTCTCAATCACCGCGTCGGCGAACTCACTGGTCTTCACCTCGGTGGGATCGTCCATCAACCTGGCGAAGTCGTAGGTGACGATCTTGTCCGCGATCGCCGCCTCCATGCCCTTGACGATGAGGTCCGCAGCCTCGTTCCAACCCATGTACCGGAGCATCATCTCTCCGGACAGGATCACCGAACCGGGATTCACCTTGTCCATTCCCGCGTACTTTGGCGCAGTGCCGTGCGTTGCCTCGAAGATGGCGTGGCCGGTGTCGTAATTGATGTTGCCGCCGGGAGCTATGCCGATCCCGCCGACCTGGGCGGCGAGCGCATCGGAGATATAGTCGCCGTTCAGGTTCATGGTGGCGATCACGTCGTACTCGGCGGGCCTGGTGACTATCTGCTGGAGAAAGGCGTCGGCGATGACGTCTTTGACCAGGATCTTGTCCCCTGGATCGCCGCCACTGTCCTCCCACGACACTGCCACATCCGAGAACTCGTCCCGAACCACCTCGTACCCCCATTCCCTGAAGGCTCCCTCGGTGAACTTCATGATGTTGCCCTTGTGGACGAGCGTGACCGAATCCCGGTCGTTGTCGACCGCGTGTTGGATGGCGGCCCTGACCAGACGCTTCGTGCCGGTCTCTGAGATCGGCTTTATCCCGATGCCGCTGTCGGGCCGAATGTCCCATCCATACTCCTCTTCGAGGAATGCCAGCAGGCGCTTTACCCCCTCGGTGTTGGCCTCGAGCTCCTTGCCGGCGTATACATCCTCTGTGTTCTCCCGATAGATCACCATGTCGATCAACTCGGGGTGTTTCATCGGAGACGGGACACCTTCGTACCAGCGGACGGGTCGAAGACAGACGTAGAGGTCGAGCATCTGGCGGAGGGCAACGTTGAGGCTCCGGATCCCTCCCCCGATCGGAGTGGTCAATGGGCCCTTGATCCCAACCAGGTATTGGCGGAACGCGTCGACCGTTTCCTCGGGGAGCCACTCGCCGGTTTCGTTGAACGCCTTCTCTCCGGCGAGGACTTCCTTCCACTCGAGCGTGCGATCTCCGCCGTACGCCTTGTCGACGGAGGCGTCGAGCACGCGCTGTGCTGCGGCCCAGATGTCGGGCCCGATGCCGTCACCCTCGATGAAAGGGATGATCGGGTGGTCAGGGACCTCGAGCCCGTCGGCTCCTATGGTGATGACGTCGGCCATGCGCGGTGCTCCTCTCTGATGGGAAGCGCTGATTATCCCAGAAGTGGGCCCCTTCCCACCGGCCGACCCTCCGAGACTCGGGCACCTCATCCATTCTGTGGGCTTGCAGGACCGGCGGTCAAGTCCCCCCCAACCGAGGGTTCCCACGTAGATGCCCCGCGCCATTACACGTAGATATATCCCCCTGCCAAGCCAGGGTTCGCAGGGCCGCTACGCCCGCGCCTCGGCCAGGGCCACCGTATTGGCCAGCAGCGAAGCGATCGTCATCGGACCAACACCCCCCGGCACAGGGGTGATGGCGCCTGCGATCTCCACCACCGCATCGAAATCAACGTCGCCCACGAGCTCCTCACCGTCACGGTTGATGCCGACATCGATCACGGTTGCACCAGGCTTGACGTAGTCCGAATCGATCATCTGCGACCGCCCCACCGCGGCCACCAGGATGTCGGCCTGTCGGCACACCTCGGCGAGCTCGCGGGTTCTGGAGTGGGCCTGGATGACGGTGGCGTCGATGCCTTTCTGACCCAGCAAAAGGCCCATGGGGCGGCCAACGAGGAACGACCGCCCGACCACCACAGCGGTCCGTCCCGCCGTTGCGATGTCGTAGTGGGCGAGGATGCGCATGATCCCTCTCGGGGTGGCCGGCAATGGCCCGGGCCGGCCCATGACGAGCAGCCCGAGGTTGAACGGGTGCAAGCCGTCGGCGTCCTTTGTCGGTTGGATGGTCTCGACGGCTCCCTCTGCGTCGAGCCCATCGGGCAACGGGAGCTGGAGGATCATCCCATCCACCTGGTCGTCGGCGTTGAGCTCGGCAATCACCCTCTCGATATCTGTCTGTGAAGCGGTCCCCGGGAGATGGCGGTCGATCGAAATCATCCCTGCTTTCCGCGCCGCCCGGTGTTTGTTGCGCACATAGATCTTTGACGGCGGATCATCACCAACCAGGATTGTGGCGAGGCCGACCTGCTTGCTTGCCTTGCCGAGGGTCGCCACCCGGTCGGCGACCTCGCCCCTGACCACGGCGGCGGTTTCGGTCCCGGAGAGAATGGTGGCGCTCAATGGAGGAAATGCCTTCTGCCGGTGAACACGATCGCCATCTGGTGAGCGTTGGCGGCTGCGATGACGTCATCGTCCCTTATCGATCCGCCTGGCTCTACCACCGCGGTGACACCGGCCGTGGTGAGTAGCTCGACGCCATCGGGAAAGGGAAAGAACCCGTCGCTGGCGGCGACTGCGCCCTGGGACCGGTCTCCGGCTCGGGAAAGGGCTCGCTCGGCAGCCCCGATCCGGCTCTGATCCCCGGCACCGACGCCGATAGCGGCGCGGCCCTTGGCGACGACGATCGCGTTCGACTTCGTGTGAGCTGCGACCGTCCACGCAAATCTGAGATCGACGATCTCGTCGCTCGTCGGAGGGCGCTCCCCCGCCACCGTCCAGCCGTCGGGAAAACCGTCGCCGCCCAGCTGTACCAGGTCGCGTTCCTGGACCAGGTAGCCACCGTCGATCCGCCGCACATCCAGATCCCGGGTACCGGCAAACGGCGCCTCCAGCACCCGAAGGTTCCTGCGCTTGGCAAGGATCTCCGCCGCTTCTTGCGTCACCGAAGGAGCGATGACCACCTCGACGAAGTATTCAGCGATCCGGGCTGCCGTTGCGGCGTCTAGTTCTGCATTGAGCGCGATCACACCTCCGAACGACGACAACGGGTCACATTCCCACGCCGCCAGGAACGCGTCCGCCGCCGTGTCCGACTCGGCGGCGCCGCACGGGTTGGCGTGTTTGATCACGACCGCCCCCGGCCGAGCCAGGTCGGCCACCAGCCGCCACGCCGCCTCGGTGTCGGCGTAATTGTTGAACGACATCGCCTTGCCCTGGAGCTGGTCGGCGCGGAGCCACCACCCTTCGCTTTCTCGCTCGGCATACAGAGCGGCGAATTGATGCGGGTTCTCGCCGTAGCGCAACGTCGCCGCGTGATCGAGAACGCTCGATACATCCCCAAAGGCCTTGTCACCCTCGAACCAGGAGGCAATGGCGGCGTCATACGCCGCCGTGGTGGCAAAGGCAGCGTCGGCGAGGGCCCGGCGCAGTTCCGCCGAGAGCCCGCCGGTTTCGACGGCTTCGGCGACTTCGTCGTACCGATCGGGCGCAACGACCACCCCGACCCAGCGGTGGTTCTTGGCCGCGGCGCGGATCATGGTGGGACCGCCGATGTCGATCTGCTCGATCGCTTCGGCGTCGCTTGCCTCGCCGGCGACGGTCTCCTCGAACGGATACATGTTGACCACGACGAGCTGGAAGGGATCGATTCCCCGGGCCTCGAGATCGCCGAGGTGCTGGTCATCTCCGAGGTCGGCGAGGATCCCACCGTGGATGTTGGGATGGAGCGTCTTGACCCGCCCACCAAGCATTTCGGGAGCGGCGGTGACGTCGGCAACACTCGTCACCGAAATGCCGGCCTCGCTGAGATGGCGCGCCGTGCCTCCTGAGGAGACAATCTCAACACCGGCGGCGCTCAAACGCTCGGCGAAGTCGACGAGGCCGGTCTTGTCGGATACCGAGATGAGTGCGCGGTTGACCGGAACGGTCGTCATTGACCCTCCCAGACCACGCGTCGGCCTTCGACGACCAACTCCCCACAGGACAGGGCGTCGACCACCCGCGGGTACACGCGATGCTCGACCTCCCGGATGCGGGCATGCAGCGTTCCCTCGTCGTCGTCGGCAAGGACCGGGACCGGTTCCTGATAGATGATCGGACCGTGATCGACCTGTTCGTCGACAAAGTGCACGGTGACGCCGGTGATAGTGATGCCGTGGGCGAGACTTTCCCGAACGGCGTTGGCGCCAGGGAACGATGGCAACAAGGCGGGGTGGATGTTGATGATCCGGTTGGTGAACCGATCGATGGCGACCGGCGCCAGCACCCGCATGAACCCGGCCAGGATGAGCGCTTGCGCTTTATGGCGGTCTGCGATATCGCAGATGGCGAGGCTGAACTGATCCCGCGACTCGTGGTCACTCCAATCCACGACCTCGGCCGGGATACCCGCGGTGGCGGCGCGGTCCAGGGCCTTGACGTCTGGCCGGTCGGAGATGACCACGACGATCTCCGCCGCATAACCCGGTTTCTCAGCCGCATCGATGATGGCCTGGAGGTTGCTCCCACTCCCTGAGACGAGAACAGCGATCGGGTAGCGCGAATCGGTCATCCGCGCCGGATGTTACGTGCTAAGGCTGCGCCACGGGGATGATGAGCGGCTCCAGAACGGTGCCAGAGGCTCGATCGAAGCAGCTGAGGATCATCTGCGACCGGGTGGCCCGGGCGTGGACCTGCGTGGTACCTCCGGGGAACGTCAAGCGACCGCCCTGAGTCCGCACGCGATCGAGCCATCCGAAGTCATCGGTAATTTCCGCTGTGGTGAGGCCGGTGTCATCGACATTCGCGAAGTGCACCAGGGCGAGTTCGCTGTCATTGCGAATGTGGAACGTCACGGTGTCTCCCATCGTGACGATCGGCTCGGCACCGGCGTTACGGCATGCATCGCCATCGGACACCACCTCGATCATGATATCGGGCGACGGCCAGCCCGGGATGGGCTGGATGAAGTCGGGTACGACGATCGACCCGTCGATAATCGCATCCCGTGCCGCTTCGAGGTCAGGCACCAACTCGGCGATGCCGTCACCGAGCAGTGAGAAGCCGACATGGCCGGTTTTCAGGTTCAGCTCGGTAACCCCCGGGGTGAACCTTCCCTCGACGAAGGCTCCGATGGCGTCGAACACCTCCAGGTCGGTTCGCTTGATCATGGAGGTCAGCAGCACCGCCCGTTCCGCCTCCGATGCCCCGGCGAACTGGTCGGCGTCGACCCCGATCACCCAAAGGGGAGTGTCCGATGAGGACGACTGCTCGACGACCCCAGTCGTTACCCCCTCGCGCCCAGAGATTCCCGCAACATGGAAGATGACGTCGGCGCCTTCGTCGATCAACTCGTTGGCGAGCACCTTCGCCTCCGGAGCCGCCCGTCCGAATGCGTAGCCGAAGAAGTCGGCTCCGCTCTCTGCGGTCTCGGTCGTTCCGATCCATTTGACAAGCACGTCGACGCTGGGATCGGTGTCTTCGACACCCGCAACAAAGCCGGCGATCCAGTCGTCAAATCCCGGTGTCTGGACGCTGACGAAACCGACCTTTCCTGTCGTCGTCTTTCCGGCGGCGGCGACACCCATCAGATAGGATCCGCCACCTTCTCGTATCGCCGACATGCTGACGTTCGGAAGAGCCAAATCCAGCGTGAGATCCTCGACATCGATGAGCATATAGCTCACATCGGGGAAGTCGGGAGCGACTTCGTCGAGCGCCGCTCCGACGAAACTATCCATCAGGATGAGGTCCGGCGATTCCTCTGAGAGGGCGCGGAGCTCTTCCACCGGATCGACGCTGAATTCGACCACGCGCTCCTCAATCGAGTATTCGGCCGCGGCACGGTCGAGGCCGATCTTCATCGCCTCGCCGAAGGTCGAATCGTCATCGGCCAGGGTGAACAGAACGACCGACGGTCCGTCGGGCAGCAGGGCAGAGATAACGACGAATAATCCGGCCGCGACGAGCACAGCTATCGTCGCCGCGAGACCCCACAACCTGCGTTTGGAGCGCCGACCGAGCGCCATCTCACGGGCGGCTCGCTCCTCTTCCACTGCTGCGATGGCCTCTGCCTCGGCGACCGACGCATCCAAGTAGGCGCGCTCGCTTGCGGTGAGCGACAGGGTGGTCAGCTTCGCCCACTCGTCGAACTCGTCGAGCCGGGAAGCGCTGAGCAGATAATCCCGGTTCTCGCCAGAGGACCGCCACTCCGCCCCCGCTGTGGCAAGCCGCGCCTGCGTGCGTACGTCGTCCCTTGCCTCCTCGATCCACACTCGCAGCCGTTCCCACTCGGTCAACAGTGCCTCGTGGGCGACCTCTACGGTCGGGGATCCCGACACTTGATCACGATCAAAGGTCAGGAGCCGGGCACCGCCGAAGGCATCGATGACAGCCTTCAGGTGGACGACGTCGACATCGAGGCCGACGATCTCCGAGGCTGGGACCCGGCGCCGACTCCACTCGTCGGTGTCGGCGATCGTCACAAGACGGAGGAACAGCTGGCGGGCCGCCGCCCGCTCCGGTTCGGTGAGCTCGCTGAAGAGGTCATCGGCACGACGGGTAAGGGCCCCCCGAAGGCCCCCCATCGCCTCGTAGGTCTCGAGGTCCAGCTTGCCGCCAGCGCGTCGATCGAACAGCTCGGTGAGGGTGTACTGGAAGAGCGGTAGGGCGCCCGGCTGCCCGACGACGTCGGTTAGCAAGGAGGCAAGCAACGACGGCGCGATCGAGACTCCGGCGCGTGCCGCCGGCCCCTCAGCAGCCTGCTCCAACTCGTCGGGGGCCATCGGTACCACGTTGACCACGCCGTCTCCAATCCGGGCACCGAACGTCGGATAATGCAAGGGCCTGTCGTAGAAGTCGGCACGCAAGGTCAGCAGGACCCGCACGCAAAGGGCCGTTAGCGAGGCGTCGACACCCACCTCGTCGGCGACCCCCTTCTTCCGCCACCCGCCGTCCACCTGTCGACGGGCCAGGTGCTCTGCTCCGAGCCTCAGCGCTCGATCGGCAGATCGTCGCGGTTCATGATCCGC
>JACZST010000097.1 GCA_022574065.1 Acidobacteriota bacterium | reverse complement strand
CCTTTGGTGACATGTGGCGCTTGTAGTTGGGGGCGACAAAGCGCTCTGCCGCCTCTGGGTTACCTTCCCCCCAAACCTCCCTGAGATATCCCTCGAGCAGCGCTTTGTTGTCGTCCGCGGACACCGCGTACCTCCTCGTCGATGACGCTGGATCAATACGACGTCAACCTACCGCGTATCGGCAGGCTCGGCGTATTTGGTGCTACGCGCTACGAAGCGGTCAGCACATACCCGTCGGCTTCGTCCGAAAACTCGTAGTCGACGTAGCCGCGGGCGTTGGCGGCCTTGACGAACTGAAGGAACCCGGAGTACCCGAGTCGCTTCTCGGAGAAGTCGGGCTGGCGCTTTCGCATCTCGTCCTTGAGGCCGGACAGGTGCACTTGGCCGCCCTCCTTTGCCAGCTCCGCCACCACGTCGTGGAGCATGCCGAAGGCGGCGTCCTCTCCCCTCCCCCGATCGGGGAAGGTCACGATGGGGTCGCCTCCACCGCGGCCCTCGTCGAGGGCCAGGACGCCCCTCTCCTCGAGGTGGCGCAACAGCTCGCGGAACCCGCGAAAACCGTAGTCGCCCTCGGTGAAGGTGGGATCCTTGCGCAGCAGGGCTCGTTTCACCATCGACGCCCGGACCTCGCCATCGCCGGCACGGATGAGACCGGTCAGTGTGGGGAGGATCACCGCCTCGGGGGCGGTGGTATCCGCCGATATCGCCGGCTGTGGTTGCTTCACCGGCTTGCGATC
Source organism: Acidobacteriota bacterium (assembly GCA_022574065.1). GTDB lineage: Bacteria > Actinomycetota > Acidimicrobiia > Spongiisociales > UBA5794 > JACZST01. Next base: position 6,515 of record JACZST010000097.1, on the reverse strand, counting down.
TGGAACGTCTACCCCTGTCAGATTCTCGTAGAACAGAAACTCATCGCACGCCGCCGGCAGCAGCGCAGAGGTCGACGCCTTCAACCCGATCCCGATGACGAATCGGTTGAGTTCGCGCAGCTTGTGCACCAGCGGAGTGAAGTCGGAATCACCCGTGCATACCGCAAACGCGGTGACGTACTCACGTTCGAAGGCGAGCTCGACGGCATCCACAGCCATCTTGATGTCGGCGGCGTTCTTGCGCACGACGCCCTTGCGTTGCGGGATCTCGATCAGCTCCACCTGGTTGGCCGTCAGCATGTGGCGGTCCTTGTCGAAATGCGTCCAGTCGGCGTACGCCCGCCGCACCACCACCCTGCCCCGCTCGGCAAGGGCATCGGCAATCGGCTTGAACTGGAACTCGATGCCGAGATCCTCGCGGGCACCGATGGCGAGGTTCTCGTAGTCGATGAATGCGGCGATGCGTTCGTCTGCCATCCATGCAGCGTATCAGGCGCCACGGTGGCGAAGTGTTACCCGGTCTTAGCAAGAAAGCCGGTGAGCAGCTCGTTCACCCTGTCGGGCTGCTCCTGCTGGGTCCAGTGACCACAGTTCTCGATGTGAGCAATCCGCAGGTCGGGCACCCAGCGGTCCATTCCCTCAGCGAGGCTCGCCGGAAGGACCGGGTCGTACTCCGTGGTAACCATCAGCGTCGGTTGGCTCACCGCAGCGTCCTTGAGGTGTGCCGTGGCTTCGATGTTGGCGTCGATGTTGCGGTAGTAGTTGACCGGTCCGGTGATGCCGCCTGCGGTGAAGGCGTCCACGTAGAAGGCGAAATCATCCTCCGTCTGGAACTCGGTGTTAGCGGTGACGCCCTGGTAGGACCGCTTCAACCACCGCGCAGGATCGGCAGCAAAGGACTTCTCCACCCGGCCCGGTTCCTGGAAGTACAGGACGTAGCCGAAGCGATCGACGAGGTGCTCCTCGATAAAGTCGATCGAGGGGAACCCGGTGCACCAGCCGCGGTACGGAACGTTGAGGCTGACCACCGTGGACACCCGCTCCGGGAACATCACTGCGGCGCTCCACACCACGATGCTGCCCCAGTCGTGGCCGACGAGCGCGGCCGAATCGATTTCCTCGGCATCGAGCAGCCCGATCAGGTCATCAACGAGGGCAGTGATGGCGTAAGCCTCGATCGGCTCGGGTTTGGATGATTCCCCGTAGCCGCGCTGGTCGTAAGCGATGGCACGCAGCCCGGCGTTGGCGAGGGCAGGGAGTTGGTGGCGCCACGAGTAAGCGAGCTCGGGAAAACCGTGAACCAACACGACCGGCGCCCCTTCTCCGGCTTCGGTGACGGCGAGTTGGATTCCGTTGGCGTCGACGAGTCGCGGGTGTGGCACGGCGCAAGGGTAGGCGGACCAGACAACCGCTGGACCAAGACGGGAATCATGGCGCCCGCTTTTTCGTTCGTCTCCACAGTGGCCCGAGTGACCAAGGCGCAAGCCAAAGAGCAGCGGCGTCGTGAGCGCGAACAGGAAGCCCAGCGCCGGGCTCGCCGCGGCATGGTACGCAACGTCGCCGTCGCAGCATCGGTGGTTGGCGTACTGGTGGTGGCGCTCGTCCTTTTGTGGCCGGATCCCGAAGTAGGCGACACGACGGCAGAGGGGTGGGATCTGCCACAGCTCGACGGCGACGGCAGGGTGGCCATCGCCGACTTCCGAGGGAAGCCGACGGTCGCCGCCTTCTTCGCCTCATGGTGTGAGGTGTGCGAAGACGAGATCCCTGAGTACCTCGTCGTTTCTCAACAGGTAGGAGATGAGGTGCAGTTCGTCGGCATCAATACCCAGGACAGCGGCAGGGGTCTTGCCGATGCCGAAAAGTGGGGTATCGCCGGGGTGTGGCCGCTGGCCAAGGACATCGGAGGCTCCACAGGCAGTGGCCTCAGCACCGGCACATTCGGGATGCGCGGTTCACCCATGACCGCCTTCTACGACGCCGAGGGCACGGTGGTCCACGTCCAGCTAGGAGGCTTGACTGGAGCACAGCTGGCCGATGCCATCGAGCAACTCTTCGGAGTTTCGGCCTAGAGGCGGCCCCCCGCTAGCCGGCCCTCGAATGCCGGGAACTGGGAACTGGCTTCAGGCGTCAGAACAAGTCGTAACTTGCGAGGTGCGACTCTCCTAGCCCTCCGCCCAGGAGACGAACTCGAAGGTCTTCTTCTTCCCGGAGTGGTCCTTCACCGTCACCAAGAAGGTCTCACCGTACGGGGCGGCCGCAAAGATCACCTTCTTCTCCCAATTGCCCTCTGCGTCGGCGTTCACCGAGCCCGAGCCGTACTCCGAGGTGATCGTCACCTTGGTTCCCGGGTCTGCCATGCCGTAGTACACGTCATATGGCGGGTTCAGCTCGCACGATCCATAGGTGGCGAACGCCGTGAATTCGACCCCCTCTTCGGGCGGTGGTGGCTCTTCTTCTGGCGGTTCTGTTGGGTCAAGGTGCACGGTGATACGCGCCGAGGTCTCGTTTCCTGCCTGATCGGTGGCAACGAACGAAGCGCCATTGGCACCCACGGAAAGCACGAGCTGGATCGACCATTGGCCTTCCTCGCTCACCGTGGCCTCCCACTTGCCCCCGGCTATCACCGTCGCCCCTGGCTCGGTCGAGCCGGAGAATGTCACAACCTTCTCCTCGAAGCGGGCACCATCCTCCGGTGACGTGATCGTCAAAGACGGCGGCGTGGTGTCCAACGTCGTCGTTGGCACCTCGGTCGTCAACGAGACTTCGGTGGTGGGCGGAGCTTCGGACGCCGGGTCGACCTCCGGGGGCACCACGAGACCGGGATCTGGTGATGGAGCCTGGGTGGTTTCCGTCGCCGGAGCCGTCGTAACGACGATCGGCTCCGGTGTCGTAGTAGCGACGTCGGGTTCCGGCGACGGAGTGAATATCGCGGTCACTACCAGCGTGGCGGCTACGGCGGACCCCGCCAGAGCCCAGCCGGCGCCCGTCCACATGGCGTGTCGGCGCTGGGCGACGGCGAAGCCGGCAAAACCGGCAGCCGAAGCCTGGTCGGCGACGCTGCGCTCGATGGCATCTACCGCAAGGCGGGCGCGGTCGTCGAGCATGGTCATGATGCTGCCTCCCTATCCAGGCCGAGGCGAGAAGCCAGCCCGGCCCTTCCCTTGTGAAGGTGAACTTTGATGGTGTTCGGACTGCATTCGAGGATCTCGGCGATCTCGGCGACGGGGCGATCCTCGAGGTAGTGGAGAGCGATGGTCTGGGCCTGACGCCTGGGGAGCGCTCGCACTGCCTCCCAGAACTCATCGGCCTCGGCGGGAAGCTCCGGCAGAACATGTTCGTCCCGGTTCAGACGCGCCAGCGCCTTGGCCTCGCTGATGCTCTTGCGGAAGCGAGACACCGAAAGGTTGGCGACCACACGTCGTACCCATGCCTCGGGCTTGTCATATTGCGAGATCTTCCCCCAATTTCGGTGGGCGGCCACGAAAGCGTCCTGCGCCAGGTCTTCTGCCGCAGACCGGCTCCCGGAGAGGGCGTAGGCGAGGCCTACGACAGCTCGGAACTCCCGCTCGTAGAACTTCTCGAACGAGACCACAGCGTGAACCGGCACCGGTTCCTTTCCTGCGCTCGGGTCCCTGCTGGCCGACCGGGATCTTGGCTGTGCTGTCATGACTTGTTGCCTGTTACACGCCCGAAGGGGCGATGAGGTTTACCGCAATTGGATTACGCCAGACATCGATTATCGACAGGACGGCAACCATCCATGAAGTCTTCGCGTCAAGTACCAGAAAACGAAACCGCCCCGCACGGAAGGGGGGACACCGTGCGGGACGGTCGTGCTGGATGAGCGGCTCGCTACCGCCCATCCCACCTGCACCGGGCCGGGGGTCTCCGTAGGAAGGGACGAAGGAGTGTCCCCGGTCCGGCGAATGACTCGGACCGGGGAAGGGTATCTCCGCAGCCCGCTAGCGACGCCGACGCCATGTCGGAATCTGGCCCAGCTTTTACCATTTGTTGAGCAAACCCAGAGGTGTGGGGTGTTCAGTGGCACTGGTGGAAATGTTCAATTGTGCTGTCGCAATGTTCAGTCAGGCTGGGCAGCGGCCGACGCGGTCACCTACTCGCTGCCGATCCTGACCAGGACCGCAGAGCCTCGAGCGGTCACCCGATCGTCGACCCATAACTCTGTCTCGACGATCACCTTGCGGTCCTTGATCTCGGTGGCGCGCCCGACGAGACGGATCGGGGCCAGCGGTGTCGGCAGCAGATAGTCCACCTCGAGGTGGGCAGTGACAAACCGCGGTGCCGGGTCGCTCCCAATCGTGGAGCCCTCAGCGCGCATTGCGAAGATCGCCGCCGAGCCGGTTGAGTGACAGTCGATGATCGACGCGATCAAGCCACCGTAGGTCGAGTCGATATAGGCAGTATGGAACGGCTCGGGAACGAACTCGGTGAGCGTGGTCTCCCCATCGGGTCGCGTCTTGATCTGATACCCAACATCGTTGAGCCGTCCGCATCCATAGCAGTGAGCTGCCGGCTCGTCGTACATGTCCTGAATGGCGATCGATTCGGTCATCGGCGCATGATGCCAGACAACGGCACCGTCACGCACTCCCGCATCGGTCGCCTAGGGTCGGTTGTGTGTTGCGGTTCCTGATCGTCGCCACCGCCCTGGCACTGCTTGTTGTTGCGTGCGCCCCCGCAGAATCGAACGAGCCGGCATCGGACTCGACCACGCCACCCCCGGCTTTGAGCATCCCAACCACGACCACCCAGCCCACGGCGCCATCCGAACCCACCTCAACCACACTCCCACGAGAGACGTTCACCACCCAGACCCTTCTCGGTCCGATGACCTGGCAGCTACACGATCTCGACTACCTGGTAACCCACGTCGACAGCTTCGAAGGTGGCTATGTCGCACTCCTCTACGAGTCTCTATCGCACCGGCCCGAATATCGCGGTGTCGCCGAACCTGGCATCGTGGCGACGTCACCCGATGGGGTGGTATGGAGCCCGCTTTCCGAACAGCCGGGCGAGACCGGGGCATTCACCCCGCAGGTCCTCGCCGTCGACGGCACAGGCCTCGTCGTGTTCGGCCGGGGGTTCGGGGAGAGTCACGTGCCGAGGACCGACGAGCTGTTTGCGTTTGTCTGGGACGGCCTCGAGTGGTCATCGACCCCGGTGGAAACGCCGGCCGGGGACTTCAGCCGGGGCGGTGAGCTCGACATCGGGTTCGTCGACGACGGGGAATCGGTGCTGCTCAGGCGACGAAGCGGAACGTGGTACCAATCCGATACGGGTTTCGAATTCCGGCCCGGCGTCATCGACGCCTGGCCCACCCCGTGGTTCCGCTTCGACAACGTCGAGGTCTTCCCGGCAAGGTCGGGGGTGACGGCACCAGACACCAACATCGTCAGCATGACCGAACACGAGGGTCGGTACGTTGCGGTGGCGATGATTGGGAGTGGCGGAAAGGCCTGGACCTCTATCGATGGGAGGGAGTGGGTTTCGATCGAACCGATCTCAGCCCCATGGAACCCCACGGGACGGGATCTGGTCGTTTCTCCAGAGGTGATCGATGCCGGAGGGCTCGGCTGGCTGGCGGTGGGGTCATGGAGCGCCACCGGTGCGATTTGGGTCTCCGCCGACGGGGTTACCTGGGGCCACCTCGCCGACGTCCCAGGGCCGTCGCCATGGGACGTGATGGTCCCGTGGCCCCCTGCCACCGTCGTCGACGACGAGCGAATCCTGATCTATGGCCGGGCTCATGATGCGACTCTGCCTGCGGCGCCGTCCATGGTGTGGGTGGGCACGATCGAGGGGTAGGGCTACCCGGCGGCCTCTTCCAGTAGGCCCTCGTACAGGTTGACGATACCGGCGAACCCGTACTTGTCGGCGCGGGCCCGAAAGTCGGTGTCGAGGCGATCCCGATCCGCCTCCGGTCCATGGAGAGCCAGGGCAGCAGCGAGGAAGGCCGCCGGCAATGCCAAGACCTGATCATCCATCTGAGACATCAGCGCCTCGACGCGCCTCGCCGTTGCCGGGGATGGATCATCCAACAAGCGGGACACCGCCTCCACGACATTCGCCTGTGTCCGGGCCATCACACCCGCCTCGCGGTACAGATCGAGCACCTCGGCCAACCAATCACGATTGCCGGTCAGGGAGGCGGCAACGAAAGCCTCGTTGAGCGTGTAGGCGACGGGGCGGCTGGAACGGCGGGCGACGGCGAGCGATCCATCGAAAGCGTTGGCAAATTGCGCCTCCATGAGGGAGCGAGCGTTCGTGAACACGTCCAGATCGATGCCGACCTGGATGTCCTCGGTTTGCTCGAGCGCCACCTTCGCCTCTTCGAAGAGAGCTCGTCCGAGGGCGAGATCACCACGCAAATCGGCCCCTCTGCCTCGGTGCCCGACACTCTGACCCACGGTATCAAGGGGGGCGCCCTCGAAGATGGGGTCGGTAGCCAGGGTTTCGACGGCATCGAGATCACCGCGTACCACCTGGAATCCGGT
>JACZST010000096.1 GCA_022574065.1 Acidobacteriota bacterium | reverse complement strand
CCTTCTCCAGTTCCTGCTTCGGCAGGCGGCCGAAACCGTGCAGGGCGATGAGGTGCCGGGCGATGTTGTTGTGCTTGCCAAGCTCGAGGGGCTTCTCGAGCTCCACGAGCGCTTCATCGATGCGCTCCTGCTTGATGTAGATCTGGCCTCGCCGGGCATGGATGGGGCCCTCCAGGCCCGAGGCTTCGAGATACCTGCACTCGAGCGTCCGGTCACAGGCCTCCAGCGCGCTGTCCCACCGTTCCTGGACCATGTAGATCTCGACGAGCTGAGCCCACCCTACGGGGAAGTCCTTCTGGTACTGGAACGAACGCTGGACCAGCTCCTCCGCCTTCTCGATAGCGGGGACAAGCAGCGGGTCGATGGAGGCGAGGCCGTCGCCAACCCGCCGCTCCGAAACGAGGAAGATCTCCTGCTCCGAGCGATCGAGCACGTCGGCGATCGGCTCCTGCATCTCCCCTGCGATCGAGCCGATGGTTCCTGCGACCCGTATCAGCCGACGTCGCAACGCATGCTCCTCGACGATGTCGGCGTAGTACTCGATGTTGGAGGTCGTCGGCACCGCATCGAGCAGCCTGGTGAGGAAATCGATGCCCCCCATCAGTTCCAGGGAGCCGTCGCGCCGCAGGACTTCGGACACCGTCACCGCATCGATCGGCTCGTTCTCATCGAACAACCTCTGGACCGCCTCGAAAACCTGCTGATGGGCGGGTCGATAGAAATCCTCGCCGTGCAGCTTCTCGAGAGCAATGTTGGTGGCCTCCGCCGACAGCAGCACAGCACCGAGGACCGACTCTTCCGCTTCAACGCTGTGTGGGGGAACTTGCAGCGTCCGAGCTGCTGGGCGTTCGGCAACGCTCGTCACAGATTCATCCTGTCCTCGCCTGGCCTGGTCCTGCTCAAAGCATCGCACGGGGGTATGACGCGAACGCGTCGGACCGCCGCGGGCGGTGCGGGAAGTGGGAGAAGCTTACGCGCAGTCGCGTGTCGGTGACTGTGCCACGCCCGCTTTGTTTTCGCGACGGAGCGCCGTTAAGTCGTCAGTCATCAGTCGTCAGCAAGAGCGTGATCCGAACTCAAGGCTGAAGACTGAGGACTGATGACTTCCTCAGGCAGGTATCACGTCCAGGGTCACCATGAACTCCACATCGCGGTGGGGCTGGAGCGCGACCTCGTGGAGGCCGATGTCCTTGATCGGCGCATCGAGCACAACCAGTTTGGGATCGACCTCGATGCCGGTGAACTTGGTGATGGCTGCCGCGATGTCGGCCTCGCCGATCGATCCGAACAACTTGCCCTCGTCGCCGGCGTGAGCAGCGATGACCACCCTGGTCCCGGTCAGGGACTGGGCAAAGGTCTCCGCTTCATCCCTGGCCGCCGCCAGCGCTTCCTCGCGGGCAAGGCGCATCGTTTCGGCCTGTCGTAGCGCCCCGTCGGTTGCCTTTATGGCAAATGAACGAGGCACCAGGTAGTTGCGGGCGTAACCATCGGCCACGTCAACGACATCGCCCTTGTGACCGAGGTCGTCGACGTCGCGGGTGAGGATGAGCCTCATCGCCGTTGCCTCGACCCCTGCTTCGAAGGTTGCTTCGTTGACATGTACGGGAGCATGGCCATCTCACGCGCGTTCTTGATTGCGATGGCAACCTGGCGTTGACGTTTGGCACTCAGCCCGGTGACGCGTCGCGACCGGATCTTGCCGCGGTCTGACATGAATTTGCGCAGCAAGGCGATGTCCTTGTAGTCGACATAGTCGTCCTCGGCAAACTTGTGGACGATCCGCTTGCGGCGCCTCGGCTCGTCCCGCTGACGACGGCGTTTCGGTTTGCGATCCTTGGATCTGGGCATCGGGGTGTTCTCCTGTTTAGAAGGGCGCCTCGTCCGGGCCGTAGTCGGTCTTGGCGACCGGGGCGGCCGCGGCTACCTTCTCGTCGCTCTGGTCGGCCCACGCTCCGTCCCTCGGCGTCTTGGTGACGGTGGTGGTTGCCCACCGCACCGATGGCCCGATCTCCTTGATGTCGACCTCGACGACCGACCGCTTGTCGCCCTCCTGGGTCTCCCACGACCGCTGCTGGAGTTCGCCGACGACAATCACGCGCAGGCCCTTCTGCAGAGACTCGGCGACATTCTCTGCCATATCACGCCAGCACGTGCCGCCAAAGAAACTGGTCTCTTCCTGCCATTCGCCGTCGCGGTTCTGGTACCGCTTGTTGACGGCGAAGCGAATCTTGGTCATGGCAACGCCGGACGGCGTGAACCGGAGCTCCGGATCGTCGACGAGGTTTCCGATAAGGGTGACGCTATTCGTATTGCTCATTCGCTTCTCTCTTCTCTCATTCTCGCGTTGCGCCCCTGCATCATGCCGGGAGCCTGTGACACGAAATCAGCTCTCGCGATCGACCCTGCGCAGAACCTTGTGGCGAACCACTGCGTCGGAGAGGCCCAGTGCCCGGTCCAGGGCCTCGACAAGGTTGATGTCGCCTTCGAAATCGAGCACCGAGTAATAACCCTCGTTCATGTGGTCTATCTCGTAAGCGAAGCGGCGCTTTCCCCAGAAGTCAGATCCAGTGACCGATCCGCTGGTGTCAATGGTCGCGGAAACCTCCGCGATCTGCTTTTGAACATCCGCTTCGGCCATGTCGGGCCGGTGAATGATGGTCAGCTCATACGAGCGCATATCAACTCCTCTGGACATCCGCGCGGCGGATGGTCCCGTTCAGGGACAGGATCGTGGCGTCGCGATCTCAGCTGGATCGGGTCGCGTTACGGCGGGGAGTGTACATCCGGTACATCAGTAGATCAGTAGAACAGCGTCTTCCTTCGCTACTGCGCTACTTGGCTACTGCTCCACTACTTCGCTACTCATCCAGCAGAACCAACACCGAACCTTCACCGACAAAGCTCAGGTCACCAGCAGGGGCTTCGACGGCGAACCGGTACGGACCCGCCGCGTTGTACGTCGGGCACGGGTTGGCGGTGCATGGCTCCATGCTCAGCCGGTCCACGGCCAGCCCTTCGACATCGAAAAAGGCGATGTCGAGCGGGATCAGCGTGTCCTTCATCCAGAACCCGGCTTCGATATCGTTATCGAACACGAACAGCATGCCGTCGAGGCCACCGAGGTCGGTGATGCCCATCAAGCCCCGGCCCCGAGCCTGCGGCGTATCGGCAACGGCCACGGTGAGATCGCGGTCGTCGATGGAGATGGTTGTCGAGGTCAAACCCGCCAGGGGGGGCGCCGACGATCCAGTGCACGCGACAACGGTGGCCGCCACGAAAACCAGCGCCAGCAGTCGGATTGCCATTGAACGGAACCGTACCGCGCCCCAGAGGCTCCGCAACAAAGCGCGATCCGGTCCTCGTCGAAAAGACCAGCTGCGGAGCCGTGGCCCGAGCGGCCCGTAGCCGAAAGCGGGAAGAGGGCTCCCCCTTCTGTCGACGGGTCACCTATCGGTGGCTGCTCAGGTCACTGTTTGGCGTGTGCCTCCAGATCGGCCAGGCCAGCGAGAATTTCGGCGGAGTCTGTAGCCATGTGGTAGGTCTCTTCGTCCGAAGGGAAATCGCCAGACTCGATGTCGGCAAAGAACCGTTCCATGGCGGCGACGGCGTCGTCCGCCAGGTTGGCGTAGCGGCGAACGAACTTCGGCTGGAAGTCGCCGCTGCCAAGCCCGAGCACATCGTGGTAAACGAGCACCTGCCCATCGCAATGAGGGCCGGCACCTATCCCGATGGTCGGGATAGGGATCTCCCTGGTGACGATCTCGGCAACCTTGTCGGGGACCGCCTCGAGCACGAGAGCGAACACCCCGGCACCCGCCAGCGATTGAGCGTCGCTGATGAGCTCATACGCCGCCTGTGCCTGTTTCCCTTGCACTTTGTATCCGCCCATGGTGTGGATGGACTGGGGGGTGAGCCCGAGATGGCCCATAATCGGGATCTCGGCATCGATGACCTTCTCGATTGCCTCGAGTCGTTTCCTTCCGCCCTCGAGTTTCACGGCTCCTGCGCCGCCCTCGCGAACGAAGCGGCCGGCGTTGCGCACGGTGTCCTCGGCCGAGACGTGATAGCTCATCCATGGCATGTCGCCGACCACGAGCGCGTCCGGCTTGGCCCGCGAAACGGCCGCAGTGTGGTGCACCATGACGTCGACATCCACGGCAAGGGTGTCCTCGTGGCCGAGGACGACGTTTGCTACCGAGTCTCCGACCAGAATGATGTCGGCACCAGCCCGATCGGCGATAACCGCAGATGGGTGGTCGTAGGCGGTGACCATCTTGATCCTTGCTCCGCCCTTGCGCGACCGAATACCAGGGACGGTGATCTTGGCCATTGCTGCTCCTCTCTCCCCACCGCTCGGGTTGGGGGAACGTCTGTGCAGTCTCTCCACTGTGGAACCGGGTGTGGCATCGGCCGCCTCGGGGGCCCGTTGGTCGCCCGTGCCTGCGGTTCCTGGAATACAACGCTACCAAACTCTCCGGGATTCCGGGACAGCTAGCGTGGTCCCATGGCCCGCAAAGACATATCGATGACCGAGGCCGAGCTCCTCGAGTTTCTCAGCGAAGGGCAGAAGTCCCTCCAGGTCGCATCGAACGATCCCGACGGTTATCCGCACCTGGTACCAATGTGGTTCGTCGTCGAAGACGGCAAGATCGTGTTTCGATCCTTCTCGAAATCGCAGAAGATCCTGAACCTGCGCCGCGACCCCAACCTCACCGTGCTCGTCGAAGAAGGAACTGGCTACACCGAGCTACGAGGAGTGATGGTCAAAGGCGAGGCCAACCTCGTCGACGACGCCGACTATTGCCTCGATCTGTACGTGGCACTCGCCGACCGATATGCATTCTTCGCCGGCGTGGAGCCGGGCGCCACCCCCGAGGAAGAGGTCAGGGAGTATTTCGCTGGCTTCGCCGCAAAACAGACGGCGGTGGTCGTTGAACCCGTTGAAGTGGTGTCCTGGGACTACCGGAAACTCAGCAGCGGATACTGAGGCACCTCGAATCTGCGGTCTCATTCTTCTGCCGCCTCATCCGCAACGCTCAGGCGTGAGGACTAGAAAGTACCAAGTACCAAGTAGCCCGTTACTCGTTCCTTGGTACTGGTTACTTGCCTGCTGTGAGCCTCTCTCGAAGCCAACCGATATCAGCCATCTGTTGGGCCGCGTCGCCCCTGGTCTCAACGATCGCAGTTGCCTTTGCTGCCAGGACTACACCAACCAGCAGTTCCTCTGGGATCTCGCCGTGACCCAGGTTCTCGTGCCGGTCACGGTGAGAACCTGCGGGGTCTCGTGAATCGTTGGCATGGACGAGAGCGATACCTCCTGTCAGCCCGGCGATGAGGTCGACTGCGTCCTCCATGGCGGCGCCGGCGGCCCAGGCGTGGCAGGTGTCGAGGCACACACCCACGTCGTAGTCCCCTATCGCCTCCCACAGCGGGCCGTAGTTATTCAAATCCTGCATCACGGTATTGCCGCTGCCCGCGGTGTTCTCGACGAGGATCGGTACGGTCACATCGAAGGAGTCCAACGCCTTGCGCCACCGTTCGAACCCGACAGCGAGGTCTTCGTCGTCCTCCACGCTCCCGCCGTGCACGACCACCCCTGCGGCGCCGAACTCAGCTGCCGCGCTGACAATATGGGCGAGGGTCTTGCGCGATGGAATGCGAACCCTGTTGTTGCCGGAGGCCAGGTTCATCGGATACGGGGCGTGCACATAAATCGGGAGCTTGTTCGCCCTCAGCGCATCCACGTCGTCGCGAGGGTCCGGCTTCTTCCACGACTGCGGATTGGCGAGGAAGATCTGGACTGCGTCCGCCGATCTCGCCGCGGCGGCTTGCAGCGGATCCTCCGACCCGACGTGCGCCCCTATCAGGTAGTCAGCCATCGTTGCGGTCCTCGAGAGGTCGATCGCGATGAAAGGCCTCCATGGCCACCCTGGCGTGGACGACGACGTCCTCCGAGTGGCGTTCCCAGCTGGTGGCATTCACCTTCAGCCTGCTGCCCTCCCACTGCGCATCCCACGGCTGTTCCGGGAGAAGATGGGTGTCGGTCACGACGAACACCACAACGTCGCTCGGTGACCCGTCGTCCGGGTCGGGATCGTGCGCAAGGTAGACGTCGGCGATGGCGTCCCATGGCACGAACGCTGGACTGGTGCCCGGCGCTCCGACCTGAAACTCGACCCCGTCGTCACGCAAAACCAACACCGGTTCTCGCTGCAACAGCGAGATCACGGCGTAGCCGAAGAGCCCGACACCGGCCAACAGCATCGGAACTCCCCAAAAGAAGTCGGCACGTTGTTGGTTCGCCCCGGTGGTGGTGAGGAGGCCGTCTTGAGATTCCGGTGGCGTCGAAACCCAGTGACCCCACATCACATCCACCGCGGTCACCATGAGCACGAGGCCGACCAACCCGAAGAGAAAAAGCCGTATCGGCGACCGGTGCACCTGGAGCAGTTTCACGGTGCCACTCCAAGATCTTGCGGGGTGATCAGGGTAATGTACGGGACGCCGGCTTCGGCGAGGCGAGCACTAACCGCACCGCCGCTCCGGTCGACAAGAGCAATCGCCTGTACCACCTCGATGCCCGCATCGATGAGCACCTCGATCGCCTCGATCAGGGCGGCCCCGGTCGTCGTCGTGTCTTCGAGCACGGCGACCACGTCGTCGGCGCCCACCGGGCCTACCAGGCGGCCGCCGGTGCCATGATCCTTGGATTCCTTACGAATGGAGAACGATTGGATTGGCTTGCGAGCGCGCGCAGCAGAGATGGCGGTGGCAACTGCAATCGGGTCCGCGCCCAGCGTCATTCCCCCGACGGCGGTCACCCGGGAGTCGAGCGCGGCAAGCACTGCCTCGCCGACCAAAATGGCGCCCCAGCCGTCGAAGGTCGTCTGTCGGGCGTCTATGTACCAGTCTGAGGTCTCGCCGGAGCGCAGCGTGAATGGGCCGTCGGTCCGGACCGAGTGATGGCGCAGATGTTCGACCAAGTGGCCTTTTGGGTCGATTTCGGTGGTCATAGAAAAATCTCGAAAGTCGCTCAAGAAGGTTTATGGGTCCGTCGATACGTTAATCAGACAGGATGCCTTCCTACCTCCCGTCTAGCCCGAGCCGAGGCCGCCGCAAGGCGGCCCTCGGTTCGTCTGGAGTAAGTCACAAGACGCAACGCGGGACGCAAGCCCAGGAAGGCCATTGACGTGACGGCCCTTGACTTGTGACGTGTGACGTTAAGGCCCTTGACTTGTGACGTGTGACCTTAAGGCTTGCGACTTGCGACTTGCGACTTGCGA
>JACZST010000095.1 GCA_022574065.1 Acidobacteriota bacterium | reverse complement strand
CAATCCGCTTCGCGCCGCCAACTCAAGTTCATCCCATGTCTTGGGTTCCCACATCGCCACGAGTACCAGGCTAAGCCTTGGGTGTGACACTTCGGAGACCTCCCTCGCACATATCACCAGATCACGAGCGAGAGCGCCCAGTTCCACGACTGCTCTGGATCGGAACATATGCGCTGGTAGCTGACCGTCCGCAGCCCGGTGCCCTGAGGCGATGCCAGTCCCTTCGGTTCAGGCTGTGCGAGCAAGGGGTGTGGGTCCTGGCCGGCTCACCATGCGCAGCCATGCCATGCCCGAAATGCGCGAGGCGTAGCGATGAAACACATCCGTTGAACTAGCGTTGGCGTATGGGTGCCAGCCGACAGAAGAAGGACGCGGTCCTCCGCGCAATCGGCTACGAGCTCGACATGTTGGCGACCGCGCCAACGATGCGGACGACCGCGATAGTGATCGATCCGAACGTCAGCGAGGCGCAGCGTCGCATCGTCGAGTGGTCGATCAGAAACACATACCTCGAGGGACCGGTTGTTCACGTTCGCAACCTCGTCGAGTTCTTCTACCGACCGGGTCCGCGCATAGGCGCCGCGAGCTATGTCAAGAACTGGTCGCGCAAGGCTCCAGACGCTTCCAAGCTTCTCGGAGAGAACGTCGAGGACTTGTACGCCGACATTTGCGACAAGCTCAGCCACATCGGGTCGAAGCGTGCCGAGAAACGCGAATGGGATGTGAAGGTGATGGCTGACGGGCTGATCGAAACCGCACGTGTCTTCGAATCGCATCTCAACGACCACGACCGGAGGATTGTGCACGACGCCACCAACCACATCGCCTGGTAGCGGCCCGCTTGTATCGCACCACACATCGACCCCTGCCCCGCCCTCGAAGACATCCAGTCAGCTAGCGCATGACGGCACATATGCGCTACCTGTCACGCTCGGACGAGCCGCCCATATTGCCGGTTCCCGGACGCCGCGAGGTGGGTCGTCGACGAGCCGGCGGCGGCGTTATGGGCGCTCCTCAGATCGTTGATGGCCCGCCTTCTCAGACCACCGGCAGGGAGCGCATATTGCCGGTTATGCGCTAGCTGAGATCGGGCTGTGGCTCGAATTGCGCTCATCGAGCATCGAGGTCGGCCCCCGTGTCATGAATCTGAAGACAGTTTCAACGTAACACATCGGGAGAGCAGTCCCTACTGGTCGCTGTGTCCAAGCGCAGCGTAGAGATGCATGGGGCGACCGGGGGTGCCATATTCGCTGCTGACTTCTGCACGGCCTGATTCCACCAGGTAGATCAGGTAGCGGCGAGCGGTGACTCTGCTGACGCCGACCAGGTGCGCTACCGCTTCGGACGACAAGGTCTGATCGGTTTCTTTAAGCGTTCGCTCGATGGCGTAGAGGGTTTGGGCGCTGAGCCCCTTCGGCAGGTCGAGTGCCGTCGTGCGGAGTATGCCGAAGGCGTCGTCGATGTCCGCCTGCGATAACTCAGGCGAATTGCCCAATGTGGTTCTGAGGCGAGTGTATGCGTCGAGGCGTTCGCGGAACGCGGCGAATCGAAACGGCTTCACGATGTAAAACAACGCGCCATGTTGCATCGCGGCTCTGATGTTTGGCACGTCACGGGCGGCAGTGATCACGATCACGTCGGCCCCGGAATCTGCTCGAAGTGTCTCTACGATGTCGAGCCCGTGCTCATCCGGTAGGTAGAGATCGAGAAGAATGAGGTCGGGCGCCAGCTCCCGATTCAGGTCGATCGCCTGGCGGGCGGTGAGGGCGACTCCGGCGACTTCGAACCCCTCACACCGCTCGACGAACTCGCGGTGGAGATCGGCCACTCTGAAGTCGTCTTCGACGATGAGCACCGAAATCATGGGATCAACGATTCTGCTTTGGCGAACGCGTGCGGGATGCGCACCTGGAATCTGGTGCCGTTGTCGTGGTCGACCGCGATCGATCCCCCCGCCGCCGTGACCGCGTCCTGCACCAACGAGAGCCCGATTCCCGCGTGGGCGTCGGTACCTTTTGTGGTGAAGCCTTCGTCGAACATCAAGGCTCGCACCGCGGGAGTGATTCCTGCGCCGTTGTCCACCACGGCAAGCTCGAGCGTATCGACCTCTCTTGTCATGGTGAGCCCGACCTGCCCGCCCCCGTCGCGGGGCCCAGCGACGCTATCGAACGCGTTGTCGACCAGGTTGCCAACGATTGTGATCAACTCCCGTGAGCCGACCAATGTGCTGTCCTCGAAGCCGGTTACCTCTACGGAGAACCGGATGCCACGCTCGGCTGCGATCGCCGACTTGGCGATGAGAAGACCCACGAGAAGCGGATCGGGCAGCGTGCTCTCGTACGCCGCGGTCAAGCGCTCACTCGTGTCGGCGTGGGCAGAGATCAGGTCAACGACCTCGGAGGTGCGCCCCAGCTCGATCAGCCCCGAAATCGTATGGAGGGTGTTGGTGAACTCATGAGCCTGTGCTCGGAGTGCTTCAACGAGGCCTTGCACGGATTCCAGTTCGCCGACGAGGCTTTCGAAGTCCGTTCGATCGCGAAGTGTCAGCACCGTCCCGACGTGGTGGCCCCGCACCGAAACCGGCATCACGTTTGCGACCAGAGTTCGGTCGCTGATCGTCAGCTCGACATCGTGGTACTCCACCGGCTCGGCGAGGAGCCGTTCGAGTGCTACCGAGGGCACGGCATCGACAAGGTGGTCCCCTAGGTTGTCCTGCGTGATGCCGAGAAGGTGGGAAGCTTCGGGATTGACCAGGTTCACCTGTCCCCCCGCATCGAGCCCAACCACGCCCTCGCGGATCCCCAGCAGCATGGCCTCTCTGCGTTCCAGAAGCGCGGCGATTTCAGCGGGTTCGAGGCCGAGCGTTTGCGTTCGAATCCGCCTTGCCAGGAACCAAGCGCCCACTGCGCCGAGCGCCATTGCGAGCGCACTTCCGAGTAGGACTGCTGGGACGTCCTCGCGAAACGCCTGTGTAACGGTGACCGACAGAACGCCAACCGATACGAGTCCGACAACCTCGCCGTTCTGATCGAAAATGGGGGCTTTTCCGCGAACCGAGGGTCCAAGCGTTCCCGTCTGTGTATAGATACCGGACACTCCCGCAAGCGCTTCGCTCGGATCAGTCGATACCACCTGTCCTATCCGATCTGGCGAAGGGTGGGTGCGCCGAACCCCTGCCACATCTGCGATGACAACGAACGACACGTCTGTCGCGGCACGAACGGCCTCGGCAACGGGTTGGAGCAACACGGGTGAGTCCGGATCGGCCACGTTGTCGCGCACGATCGGCATAGCGGCGACCGACTCGGCAACGGCCAACGATCTCAGCCCGTACTGCTCTTCTATCGTCGTTTGTACCTGACGTGCGAAAGCAATTGCGGCGACGACAAGAACCAGGGCAGTGATCCCGAGTTGGAACGCCAAAGTCTGGGTGAACAGTCGACGGAACCACGGCGTATCGGACATAGGCGCACGGTAGCGGCGGAGGGTGCTGCCGCAATTCGACCATTTTCTGTTTTATGAACTCTATGTACAGAACCCTTGTCGTGACCCCGGGCGGTCACGACGCTTCTCCCATGCGCCGCGCGCGCGGCGAAACTTATGGAGGAGGAAGGAACGATGCTTCGATTAGGACGTGTCTTCATACTGGTGTTGGGTCTCGCTCTTGTTGCCGCGGCATGCGGAGACAGCGAGTCCGATACCACAGTCGCAGCAACTGCGGCTCCGACCACAGTCGCAACAACTGCGGCCCCAACGACTGCGGCCCCAACAACTGCGGCACCCGTAGCGTTTGCTCCGGATTCGCCTGAGTGTGTTGCTCCGTCGGATCCGGGTGGTGGTTGGGACTTCACGTGTCGGACGATTGGTCAGCTGTTTGAGGACCAGGGCTCGACTGGGAATGTGATTGTGACCAACCAGCCTGGCGGTGGCGGTGCCGTCGCGTTTGCCGACATTGCTGCGAACCGTAACGATGACAGCGATCTGGTGATCGCGGCTTCGCCGGCGACGGCGATCCGTTTTGGTCAGAACCAGTACACCGGTTTGGAGGCGGATGACTTCCGTTGGATCGGGGCGATCGGAGCCGACTTTGGTGTGGTGGCGGTGCTGCCGGACGCTCCATGGGAGACACTTGATGAACTGGTGGCTGCCGTCCAGGCCGATCCGACTTCAATCGTCTTTGGTGGTGGATCACCACAGGGTGGTCAGGACCACTTCAAGGTGCTGATCTTCATGGAGGAGATCGGTGTCGACCCTGCAGAGGTTCCGTGGGTTGCCTACGACGGTGGCGGTGAAGCCCAGGTCGCCCTGTTGGGTGGAGAAATCGAGGTCTTCACCGGCGACGTGTCCGAGACCTTCGCCAGCGCCGCCGACGGTGAGATCCGGATCCTGGCGGTGATGGGTGAGGACCGTATCGACGGAATGGATGCACCGACCACGATCGAGTTGGGCTACACGACGATCTTCCCGATATGGCGTGGCCTGTTGGCGCCTGGCGGGATGAGCGACGAGGCCTACGACTTCTGGGTCGATGCCCTCGGTGAGGTCGAAGCGTCCGACGCATGGGCAGTGGAAAGGGAAAACAACGGCCTGTTGCCTCTGCGACTGTTGGGTGCCGACTTCGAAGCGTTCGCGCTCGATGCCGTAAACAGCTTCCGCGTGCTGTCCGAGCCGTTCGGACTCGTCGCGCCGTAACCTCCAACCGGAACGAACCGGGGAGGGACTGACATGACCAACGGTTCAGAGCAGGCGTCACAGCCTGCCGGTCAGTCCGATCCCTCCCCCAACGTTTCGGGGAAGCGACGACTTACCAGCGACCGAGTGCTTGGCCTCCTGTGTGTGGCGCTCGGCGTCTGGTACGTCTTCGAGACCCGCAACTTCGCCGTGACCACCTTTCGGGCGGATGCCATCGGACCGAAGACGATGCCGACGCTGGTAGGGATCCTGTTTGTGGCTCTGGCACTCGTCTTGATATTCAAGCCCGACGAGTCCCCGAGTTGGGGATCGGCCGCAGTCTGGTGGCGGCTAGCGGCGGTAGTTGCGACATCGTTCGTGTTCGGCCAGCTGCTCGAGCCGTTGGGTTTCATCGTCGCCAGCACGATTCTGGCCATCGTCATCGGTCTTTTCTTCAAAGGACCGATCGCCAGACTTGCGCCGCTCAGCCTCGTGTTTGCGATCGCCGTCGCATTCATCTTCAACAACTGGTTGGAGCTGCGACTGCCAACCGGATTGTGGGGAGGCTTCTGACGGACTTCAACCTGATTCTGGCGGACTTCAACCTGTGGGACGGCTTTGCCGCCGCGCTCACCTGGGAAAACCTCCTGCTGGCGGTCATCGGCTGTCTCCTCGGCACCCTGATCGGCGTGCTTCCCGGCATCGGGCCAATCACCGGAGTCGCCATCCTCTTCCCCATCACCCTTGGTTTGGGACTCTCGGACGCCTCGACCCTGATTCTCCTGGCAAGCGTCTACTACGGAACGCAGTACGGCGGGTCGACGACGAGCATCCTGCTCAATGTGCCGGGCGAGGCTTCATCGGTGGTGACCACCCTCGACGGTTACCAGATGGCGAGGCAAGGACGAGCAGGCGCGGCGCTCGCTATCTCGGCAATCGGGTCGTTCATCGCAGGCATTGGAGCAGTGTTCGGCCTGATGTTCTTCGGACCGCCGCTCGCCGAGCTCACCATCGAATTCCAGTCACCCGAGAAGTTCATGGTGGTCCTGCTCGCGTTCGCGACCGTCTCCAGCCTCGCAGGCAAGAGCCTCATCAAGGGCGTGATCGCCGTGGTCTTCGGCATCATGTTGGCGACCGTCGGTGCCGACCTCCAGACCGGCGTTGTTCGTTACACCTTCGGTGAGCTGAAGCTCCAGGAAGGCCTCGATTTTGTGATCATCGCCATCGGCCTCTTTGCGGTGAGCGAGGTGCTCTCTCTGACCGAAGACCATGCGACGGGGAAGAATGTGGCCTTCGTAAAGGCCGACAGGATATGGGTGACCTTCAAAGAATTCATGTTCTCGCTTGGCGCCATCATCCGTGGTTCGCTCATCGGCTTCTTCGTCGGCATACTCCCCGGCACGGGAGCATCGGTGGCAGGGTTCATGTCCTACGGACTCGAACGCCGGTTCTCAAATCGGGATGACACCTTCGGCAAGGGCGACATCCGCGGCGTCGCCGCACCGGAATCCGCCAACAACGCCGCCGCAGGCGGCTCGCTGATACCACTGTTCACCCTCGGGATACCGGGCTCTGGCACAACAGCGGTGCTGCTCGGGATCTTGATCTCGATGGGGATCCGCCCAGGAAGCGGCAACGTCTTCGAAGAATCACCCGAGCTGATATGGACACTCATCGCATCCATGTTCATCGGAAACGCAATCCTGCTGATGCTCAACTTCCCTCTCGTAAACGTCTTCGTCCAGATCCTCAAGATTCCCAGCTGGTTCCTCATGCCGGTGATCCTGGTGATCTCCTACATCGGGGTGTACTCGGTCAACAACAGCGCCCTCGACATCACGATCATGACCATCTTCGGCGTCATCGGCTATTTCGCGCGGAAGATGGACATCCCGCTTGCACCAATCCTCCTGGGCCTCATCCTCGGAGACGACCTGGAACAGAACTTCCGGCGCTCGCTAGTTGCCGACGACGGCAACTATCTGACCTTCCTCAATGGACCGCTCAACATCGGACTCGCCATTGCTGTCCTGGTTGTTCTCTTCCTTCCCCAAATCCTCGACCTGATCCGCGGCGGGAGGATCAAAGATGAGTTCGCCGACTCAAGCGCCGAGGTTTGAGCGGCGGAAACGAACGGCACCCCGGCGGCTTCCGGGCGTCCAGCGGGACTGGCTCCCCATCTCGAACGGCTTCGAGGGGGCCGAGAACGCGAAAGTCCAGCTGCGAGTCAGTCAAGAGGCGAAAGCTACCAACTCGCGACGGTTCGGGCCATCCAACGTGGTCACACGATGGTCACGCCAAGGCGGAAACGAATGGCATCCAGAGGCCACCAGAGGACACGACTGCTTGCCTGAAACTGTTGCGCCGCCTCGTCTCAGGACACTGGCGGGCACCAACGGACATGACGTCGCTCGGACTTTTAATCCGAAGTGTGTGGGTTCGAGTCCCACCGGGCCCACTCGCTACGCCGACGGACTAGACCGTTTTACGTGACCTGCCGCCGATCGCCGGGTTGCGCATATTGCCTACGATTTGCTGGGTGACCGTCGGAGCGTTCGAGCTGGACCGACCACCGTCGTTGAGGACTGCGAGGTGTGACTGGGCCCTCAACTAATCTTGACTGAGCGGCATCATGGAGGAGCGCCCGATGTCTGACGAACGCAATAAGCGAGCGTGGATTCCTCCGAGGTGGTTCGTTCGCCT
>JACZST010000094.1 GCA_022574065.1 Acidobacteriota bacterium | reverse complement strand
ACCCCAACCACCACCTCGGGAACGTGTCGATCTGGTGGACGTCACGCCAGAACGGCATCGGCGAGATCGGGTACTGGATCAGATCCGACATGACCGGACAGGGGGTTGGTACCGAGGTGACGGCTCGTGCCATTCAGATCGGATTCGAAGAGATGGATTGCCACAAGCTCGTACTGCGCATCGCGGTTGGCAACGTCGGTTCTGAGCGGATCGCCCAGCGCCTGGGGTTTACATTTGAGGGAACCCTGCGCGATGAGGTCAAGATCGGCGACGAGTGGGTGGATCACACCGCGTGGAGCTTGCTCGACTACGAATGGTCAGAGCTGTATGGAAAGCTGAAAGCCGACGGGGTATTGGCGTAAGCCAGTCGAGAGTCAACAGTCAAGAGTCGAGAGCCAGAACGCGCAGAAGGGGCAGTCCCGCGGACCACCCCTCCTGCTCTGGACTCTTGACTCCAGACTCTGGACTTCTCTCTAGAAGTCCATGCCTCCCATGTCGTGACCGCCACCGCCGGCCATCGCCGGAGTTTCTTCCGGCTGCTCTGCGACCAATGCCTCGGTCGTGATCAACATGGCCGCAACCGACGCTGCGTTCTGCAGGGTCGAGCGAGTCACCTTTGCCGGATCGATGATGCCGGCCTTGATCAGGTCCGTGTACTCGCCCTTTGCGGCGTCAAACCCGACGTTGCCTTCCGTGTCATTGAGAACCTTGTTCGCCACGACACCGCCTTCGTATCCAGCGTTGACGGCAATCTGACGCAGCGGGGCCTCGAGAGAACGACGGACTATGTCGCGCCCGGCCTTCACGTCGTCGGAACCACCCCGGAGCTTGGCTATCGCTTCGATCGAGCGGAGCAACGCCACACCACCGCCAGGGACGATGCCCTCTTCAACGGCGGCACGGGTCGCCTGGATGGCGTCCTCGATGCGATGCTTCTTCTCCTTGAGCTCCACCTCAGTGGCTGCACCGACCTTGATGATGGCCACGCCACCGGACAGCTTGGCGAGACGCTCGGAGAGCTTCTCACTGTCCCAGTCGGAGTCCGAATTCTCGATCTCGTTGCGGATCTGCTTCACTCTGGCTTGGACATCCTCACGGCTGCCACCGCCTTCGACAATCGTGGTGTCGTCCTTGGTCACAACCACCTTGCGGGCCTGACCGAGCAGATCGAGAGTCACGTTCTCCAGCTTGAGACCCACTTCCTCCGAGAT
The DNA here is from genome assembly GCA_022574065.1 of Acidobacteriota bacterium. Taxonomy (GTDB): domain Bacteria; phylum Actinomycetota; class Acidimicrobiia; order Spongiisociales; family UBA5794; genus JACZST01. The sequence continues at coordinate 6,170 of JACZST010000094.1, read as the reverse complement.
CACCGTCGCACCCGTGAGGATCGCGATGTCCTGGAGCTGGGCCTTCCGACGCTCACCGAATCCAGGAGCCTTGACGGCCACCGAAAGGAAGGTGCCGCGGATCTTGTTCACGACGAGCGTGGCAAGCGCTTCACCGTCGGTGTCCTCGGCGATGACCAGAAGAGCCTTGCCGGACTGCATGACCTTCTCGAGCACCGGGAGCATGTCCTGGACCGAGCTGATCTTCTGATTGGCGATCAGGATGTACGGCTCATCGAGAACCGCCTCCTGACGATCGGCGTCGGAGATGAAGTACGGCGAGATGTAGCCCTTATCGAACTGCATACCCTCCGTGAACTCGAGCTCGACGCCAAAGGTCTGGCTGTCCTCGACGGTGATGACACCCTCGTTGCCGACCTTGTGCAGTGCGGCGGCGATCCGCTCCCCGATCACCAGATCGGCCGCAGAGTTCGCCGCCACGTAGGCGATGTCCTCCTTGTCGGCCGACGACACCGGGGTGGCGTTTGTCGCGATGTGCTCGACGACCCGAGTGACCGCCTCCTCGATGCCCACTTTCAGCTCCATCGGGTTGGCCCCGGCAGCGACGAGCCGCAGCCCGTCGTGAACCATGGCCTGGGTGAGCACGGCCGACGTGGTCGTGCCGTCGCCGGCCACATCGTTCGTCTTGTTGGTGGCCTCGTAGGCGAGCTTGGCGCCCATGTTCTCGTACGGGTCCTCGAGATCGATTTCCTTGGCGATGGTGTAGCCATCGTTAGTGATGGTGGGAGCACCCCACTTTTTCTCCAGCACGACGTTGCGGCCCCTGGGACCGAGTGTCACCTTGATGGTGTCGGCGAGCTTGTCTACGCCGGTCTGGAGAGCACGGCGGGCCTCCTCATTGAAACGAAGTTCTTTTGCTGCCATGTAGTGGATTCCTTCCTAGGCCAATATGGCGAGTACGTCGCGCGAAGAAAGCACCAGGTACTCCTCGCCTTCGACTTTGACCTCGGTGCCTCCGTACTTCGAGTAGAAAACGAGGTCACCGACGCTGACGTCCATGGGGACGCGGTCCCCATCGCTGAATTCACCCGGACCGACGGCGAGGACTTCACCAAGCTGTGGCTTTTCCTTGGCCGTGTCGGGTATGACGAGGCCGCTTGTGGTAGTGGCTTCGTCCTCATCCTTGGGCTTCACGACAATACGGTCGCCCAGGGGCTTTAATTTCATCCGAACCCTCCTTCGTGGGGTTTAGCAGTCACGGATTGCGACTGCCAACATTAGCACGGTTCTGGCACTCTCGGGCCGAGAGTGCTAGGAGGAGAGAGAAGGGTTTTCAGTCATCAGTCGTCAGTCGTCAGCCAGACGAATCCTCCAAGACCTTCCGGATCAGGGAGGCCAACATTCGCCGAATCGCCTCCGCTTCACTTGCCATCTCAGCGTGGCGATCCGAACCGATGTAGCCGAGCTCCTTTGATAGCAGCAACTGGTAATCCAATTCGTTGGCCGATCCGGCAGCGATTTGTAAGAATCGTCCGTAATCGCGGGCCGATCCGCGCCCAGCGCCCTCGGCTATGTTTGAAGGTATCGACGTCGCACACCGCTTCATCCGAGTAACAAGACCGAACCTCTCGATTCGAGGAAATGCTCTCGTGGTGCGATAGACCTCAAGGGCCAGCTCGTGCGAGCGTTGCCAAACTACGAGCTTACGAAAACTACGCATCGCCGGTAACCCATATCAGATCCCCGATTACGTTGGAACCCTTTCGGGCCGGGCTGAAGGCTGAGGGCTGAAGACTGAGGACTTTTGACTCAAGGCCCGAGTGCCTCGAGATCCTCCGCCTCGATCATGCCGACGACTACGCCGTCGTCGACCACCACCCACCGGCTGGCGCTGGAGCGTCTTGCGATCACGTCGTCGATCGGCGTGTCGGCGTCGATGATGTCCTCAGGGCCGATCGGGGACATCACGGATGCGGCACGACCGAGCTCGAGCCGCGCCGGAGCGAGCCCATCGACCTCGGCTTGCCCGAGGATGCCGGTGACTCGCCCGTCGACCGCGACGGGGAGTGCCCGCAGATTTGGCCCCACCTGGAACAGCTCCGTCACCTCGGCGACACGCATCGTCCCAGGCACGGCATCTGGCGTTGCCCGCATCACCTCTCGAGCCGTGGCTCCCTCTGCCCGAGCGATGAGCTCCTCCCTCCTGCCGGCAGCGATGGCGCTGCGATAGAGGAACCAGCCCAGCAGCATCAAGATCAGGCCGGCGGGGTCGGTGCCAGAGATGAGGACGAGGAGGCCGATGCCGGCAACTCCCCAACCCAGCGCCTTCCCGGCAGCGGTCGCCAGTTGCGTTGCACGGATCCGATCTCCGGTCGACCTCCACAGCAGCGCACGCAGCGCCCGGCCACCGTCGAGCGGCAAGCCAGGCAGCAGATTGAAAGCTGCGATCAACAGATTGATGCTGCCGAGGAACCGCATCGTATCGGCCGTCGGCTCGTGCCCACCGGCCACCAGCGCCAGCACCCACAGCAGGCCACCCGCTGCCACCGACGCCAGCGGGCCCGCCATCGCCACCCAGAACTCATCGGATGGCGTCGAGTCTCTGTGGTCGATCATGGAGTAGCCGCCGAACACCAGCAGCCGGATCCGGCGAGGGTGCAGCCCACGATTGGCAGCGACGATGGTGTGCAGAGACTCATGGAGGAGCAGCGAAGCCACGTAGAGCACGGCGAGGGCGAGGCCGAGGATGGTCGCAACCGACGCGATGTCGTACGACGACAGGAGAGCCAGGTACTGGAGCCACCCGAGGACTACCGCAACGACAAACACGGGAGCGTCGACGATGACCTCCACCCCGCGGATGCGCCCGAGGCGGATCGCGGTGCTCATGCCCCGAGGCGCATGGCGGGGTCCACGTCGGTGTCGAGCGCATCCGGCGTCGCTCCTGTGGACAGGCGCTCGACGCCGACGGCGGCGACCATGGCGCCGTTGTCGGTGCACAGGCTCGGCGACGGGACGTAGAGGCCAACACCGCGTCGATCCGCCTCCTCGCTCAGCCTTTCCCGCAGTCGGCGGTTGGCCAGGACGCCACCGCCACCTGCGACGACCTGCGCCCCGGTGGAGTCGACGGCATTGAACGTCTTGTCGACGAGCACGTCGACGATGGCCTCCTGGATCGACGCAGCCACATCGGCTCGCGGTGGGAGCTCGCCCGCGTCTCTGGCCTTCTCCAGATAGGTGACCACCGCAGTCTTCAGCCCTGAAAACGAGAAATCATAGGGCCGGTCGGCCAGGGCCCTCGGGAACGCCACCGCATCAGGATCGCCGTCTTCGGATTCGGCGTCGATGGCGGGTCCACCTGGATAGCCGAGGCCCATGAATCGGGCCAACTTGTCGAACGCTTCGCCGGCGGCGTCGTCGATGGTTGCGCCAAGCGTTTCGTAGTCACCCCAATCCTTGACGTGGACGATCTGACAGTGACCACCAGAGGCGAGGAGCACGATTGCCGGTGGCTGATAGTCCTCGAACTCCAGCCTGGGAGCGAATAGGTGGCCCTCCATGTGATCGATGCCGAAGAACGGCTTACCAAGGCTCCACGCCAGCGATTTGCCGAAGGCGAACCCGACCATCAACGCCCCGACGAGGCCGGGGCCGCGGGTTGCCACTACCGCGTCGATCTGATCCGAGTAGACACCTGCCTGAGACATCGCCTGGTGCATGAGTGGACGGATCGCCTCCACATGGGCTCGGGCGGCGACCTCGGGAACTACGCCACCGAATCGGGCGTGTATGTCGGTCTGCGATGCCAGTACCGACGATCGCACCTCGAGACCCTCAATGACGGCGACCCCGGTCTCGTCACAGCTGGTCTCGATTCCGAGGACGAGTGGGTCGCTCATGCCGCCTCCCCCAACTCGAAGCGGATCCCATCCAGCCGTTCCTGATACTCGGCGGCATCGATATCGAGGGCCCACATCACCACTGCGTCCTCACCCCGGTAGTAGCCGTGCCGCTTGCCGACCTTGGTGAAACCGAACCGCTCGTACAGGCGCTGGGCATTGGTGTTACTCGCCCTCACCTCCAGGGTGAGGTGCCGCGATCCCGAATCGAGGGCACGCTCGACGAGGGTGAGGAGGAGCCGGGTGCCGAGACGGCGCCGTCTCGCCTCCGGCGCCACCCCCAGAGTGGTGATGTGCGCATCATCGCCGACCAGCATCACCCCGCCGAAACCGACGATTCCGTCACCCTCGGTGATGACGAGATAGATACGGGTTCGGTGGGCCAGCTCGTCGCGGATGATCGCTTCCGACCAGGGCTCGTCGTATACCTGTTTCTCGAGCGCCACGAGGGCGACGACATCGGCCAGGGTGGCGTCGCGGATGATCACCAGGTCTCCGAGCGGAAGGTTTCCCAGTTGATATCCACATCGGGCTCGCGCATGTACTGGGGACGGACCTCGGACGGCTGTCCGAAGTCCTCGCGCCCCGACTGGATAGCCGCGATCTCACAGATCACATCGGCCGACGGATATCGAGGCCGGCCCAAGCGCACCCGGTGCAGACCCGACCAGATCGACTCGGGGAGTGTTTTCCAGTCGCCGACCACGAGCGAGTCCACCGCCTCGGCATCCAGCATTGCCCGGAACTCGTCCGGTCCAACGACCTCGGCGTCCCCATCGGGGGCGACTCCGCCGGGCAACGGTCGATACGGTGCCACCGCCACCTGTCCACGCCGCATATCGACCACCGACCAGATCCTGCGGTGCCCCGTCGCCGCTCGCACCGCCTGCACGGTGAGCGAGGAGACGCCAACCAGCGGCACGCCAAGGGCGGCGGCGAAGGCCTGAGCGGTAGCCATCCCTGCCCGAATCCCTGTGTACGGACCTGGGCCGTAGTCGACCACGACGATTTCGATGTCACTTGGATCCCAGCCGGTTCGCTCGAAGCAGAAATCGATGGCAGGGATGAGAAACCCGACATGGCCTCGTCGGTCGACGCGGACGTTCAGCGCGGTCAGCGCGCCGTCTTCTCCGAGCGCCACCGATGATGCCGGGGTCGCCGTTTCGATGGCGAGGACCTTCACGCGACCTCCTCGAGAGGTCGGGAGGACCACGATCCCCGCGGGATCAATCGGAAGGTGCGGCCGGTCTCCCCTTCCATGGAGATGTCGATGTCGAGCCGATCCTCGGTGACTGCCTGCGCCACGGCCTCGCCCCACTCGATGACGAGCACACCGTCGGATGCCGATTCCTCGAGCTCCAGATCTTCGAACTCTGCGACCGATCCCAGCCGGTAAACGTCGGCATGGATGAGCTCGAGAAACCCGTCGTTGTAATGGCGGGCGATGACGAAGCTCGGGCTCGTCACCGGGACCGTGATCCCGAGGCCTTCTGCGATCCCCCCCGTCAGTAGCGTCTTGCCGGTGCCCAGCCGCCCGCTCAGCAGCAGGACGTCACCGGGTTGCAAGATCGACGCCAGGCGCTGTCCGAGGGCAAGGGTCTCGCTTGGAGCGTCGGTTCGAACCTCGATCATGGGGCCTCATTGACCGAAGAGGCCGAGCTGCTGCGGGTCATCCGCCGGTGGCGGGGGCGGCGTTTCCTCTTCTATGCCGGTGTCGGTGGCGAGGTTACCGTCCAACACGTCGCGGATGAGGGAGAAGTCGTAGCGCATGTCCTCGAGCACCTGCCCCCTGCCCCGCAGGGCTGCCGCGGGGTGGAAGGTCGGCACCAGATATCGGCCCCACCACTCGTAGGCAGTACCACGGAGCTTGGTGATGCCGACCTCGGTTCTCAGCACCAGCTTGGTCGAGAAGTTGCCGAGGGTGACGACAACGGCGGGGTCGATCAGCTCGAGCTGGGTCCGCAGGTAGCCCTTGCAGGCGTCGATTTCATGGGGTCTCGGGTCCCGGTTGCCCGGAGGCCTGCACTTGACGACGTTGGTGATGTAGACGGCGTCGCGGGTCAGGTCGATCTCGGCGAGGAGCTCTTCGAGGAGTCGTCCCGAAGGACCGACGAACGGAACTCCCTGTTCGTCTTCGCGCTGGCCTGGTGCCTCCCCAACGAACAGCACGTCGGCCTGAGGGTCACCGGCGCCAAAGACGACCTGCGTCCGGCCCTCGGCAAGGTCACACTTGGTGCAGATCAGCGCCTCGGCCTCGACCACCTTGAGCTGGAGGACCGGGTCGGAGGACTG